>JAKEGO010000089.1 GCA_022615805.1 Thermoplasmata archaeon | reverse complement strand
TCGGTTCCGCGGGGCAGGGCATCGGGTTCGTCGTCGCGAAGGTCGGCATGGTGGAAGCCGCGGACCCTGGCGCCGACCCGCTCGATCCTCTTTCCGCGACCCTTATACGGATGGTCGCCGCCTGCGTCTTCGTCTGGGCGAGCCTCGTCGTCGCGGGTCGCGTCCGGAAGGTCCTGCGCGCCCGGAGGGACGTATTCGCCATGAAGCGCACCTTTGCCGGGGCGGTCAGCGGGCCGTTCCTCGGGGTATGGCTGTCGATGGTCGCTGTGACCTATGCCCTCGCGGGAGTCGCCGCGACGCTGATGTCCCTCATGCCCATCCTCGTCATCCCCGTCGTCTGGGCGCTCTACAGGGAGAGGACGTCGATGAGGGGGATCATCGGCGCGCTCGTCGCCTTCTCCGGCGTGGCGGTGCTGTTCCTGATGTGAAGCAGGCGATCGACCGGGACAGGCAGGGCAACTTGACCAAAAGCGCCTCTTCTCAGAGGATGTTCCCGGCGCACGTCCTCGAGGACTCGATGGCCCTCCTCAGTTCCACGGCGTGCCTGTGCGGCCCTGCCACCTCCTCGAGGGCTTCCAGGGGCATGACCCCGGATTCGGCGAGCCAGTACGCGAGCGCGCAGAGCGCCGCGCCCTTGGCGCCGGCGGCCTTCCTGAACGGGGCGGACATGCACGTCCCCGTGAACCCTCCCGGGACCTCCAGGCCGTCGTCCAGCACGAGTGCCGCTGCGTTGCCGAGCATGCCCCGCGCCGCGTCCATCCCCTCCTTGGAGGTCACGATGACGACGTCCGGCCGCTCGATGGCGGAATATTCGATCCTGTCCGATGAAAGAATGACCTCCGCGGTGGAGAACCCCTTTCCGACCGTGATGGGGTACTCGCCCTTCTTCGTGGAACGGAGGCCGATGGCGATGCCGGCCGACGCCAGGAGCTCGGCGGCGATCTGGACCCCCTCGCCCGCGGAACCCGCGATGACCACCCCGAGGCGCGTCCCCGGGAGGCTGGCCCATTCCGGCGAGGGGCGCGGCCGGATGGCGCCATCGAGCAGCGACGGCAGCTCGCGCCTCGACATAGAGTACGGCTCGCGGTCCCGGACGAGCACCGTCTCTGGCGCGGCGAGCCGTTCCAGGTCCTCGCGGCTTGCGATGCCGTATGCATGGCAGATGCCCACGGCCTCGACCAAGGAGAGGCCCCGAACGGCCAACGCCGCGGAGAGTCTGGCCTGGAGGTCCCCGGTGGCGAGAACACGCGCGCTGTACGCCGCGCCCGCCGCGTGGGCGAGGGAGCAGAGGTCGTACGGGGGCACAGCGCCATCCCCCATCCCCCTCATTTCCCTCACTTCACGGGCGGAGAGGCCGCTCGCCTGCCCTCCGGTCATGCCGTAGACCATGTTGTTGAGCACGATGACGGTCATGTCGACGTTGAGCCGCGATGCCTCGAGCAGGTGCTGCAGGCCGATCGTCGCTCCGCCGTCCCCCTGGATGACGACCACGCGCTTCCGTGGGTCCTCGATGCCGAGCCTGATCCCCATGCCGAGGGCGACGGCCCTCCCATGGAGCCCGTGGACCGTGTGGCACGCGAGCAGGGGGTCGATGATCCCGCAGCAACCGATGTCCGTGACGACCACGACATCGAGCGGGTCCGTCCCCGCGGCCTCGAGTGCCCTCGCGATGGCGACGGCAGCCGTCGTGTGCGTGCAACCCGGGCAATACGGGTAGGAAGGACTCTCGACGAGGATGCGGCTCACCGGCGCACCTCCTTGATGATGTCGTCGGGCGAGACCATCCTCCCGATGGCGTTGACGCCTGTCACGCCCTCCCTGCCGACGGTGCCGTGCAGCATCTCGCGGAGGAGGCCGGTCAGGTTCTCCTCGGCCACGACGACCCTGTCGTATCGGGAGATCGCATCGAGTGCCTCCTGCGGCAGCGGAAGGAGCGTCTTCAGCACGAGCAGGGATGTGGGACGGCCGGCCTTCCCGAGGCGGGCGGCCGCCACTCTCGCGGCACCCGCGGTCATACCGTATGAGACGATGAGGGTCGATGCGCCATCCCTCGCGTCGAGGTCGAGGAACGCGAACTCGCCTGCCCTCTCGCGCACCTTCCGCCACAGACGCTCGGTGTTGGCGATGGCGCCAGGCGACGCCTTTCGTATCAGGCCGGTCTCGTCGTGCGTCGAGGCGTTGAACCTGGTCCGGTGCGAGCCGTCACATGTGGGGAGGAATGGCGGGACGAGCCCCTCGCCGGCGCGGTATGGGACGTACGGCCCATCGCCGTCGTAGGCGGGCCATTCGACCCTTCGGACCTCCGGGAGCGCGGAGAGGTCCACCGTCCACCGCGTCATAAGCATCTCCTTCGACGTGAGGAGGACGACCGGCGTACGAAGGGAGACCGCGACCTTCGCGGCCTCAGCGGCCAGGGTCCAGCAGTCCTCGGGATTGGACGGGCAGAGCACCGGGAGGGCGTACCCGCCGGATATCGCCCCCCTCAGGAGGAGGAGGTCCCCCTGGGCGCCCGTGGTCGCCGACCCGGTCGACGGCCCCATCCTCTGGCCGAGGACGATGACCATGGGCAGTTCCATCATGAAGGCCATGTTCACGGTCTCGAGCATGAGCGCGAAGCCCGGGAAGGAGGTCCCGGTGACGGGCAGTTTCCCCGCCGCCGAGAGTCCGCTCATGGTCTGCGCCGCGGATATCTCGTCGGTGCTCGACCGGAACAGGGGGAACCGCGCGTTGGCGTGCGAGAAGATGAGGTTGGTCGGCGTTATGGGATACCCGACGAAGGCGTCGGCGCCGGCCCTGGCCAATGCCTCGATGACGAGCATCGAGCCGTCCGCGGAGACGAGGTCGCCGCCGCCAGCTGCCGGATGGGCCATCGACGGGCCATGCCCCTGTGCGATTTAAGCGTTCCGCCGGGTCACGTTGGGGCCGGAAGGTCACGTATGATTTGTCGGGTTTGGAAGGGGGACGCGGATCACGGTTCGTCCACAGCCCCTTCGTTGTCCGAAAGCTCGGTGACGACGCCCATGGCGTTCCCGATGCAGCCGAGCAGGTCGTTCACGGTGTTGCGGACCTCGCCGACGCTCCCCTTGGCGGAAAATGACATGCGGTCGTCGAGGCGGGATTCGACGTAGCCGTTGTTGTCAACGTTCACTGACCTGAAGATCGCCTCTCCTTCAACGGGATCGATGGACAGGGTCATCAGAACATGCACCTTCACGGGCCCGCGAACGGCATGCCGGATATTAAGGTTGTCTGGCCCGGGCCGTCGGATGTGGCCGAAAGGCCCAGATTATGGTCCCAATGTGTAGCGATGGAAGCCATACCTGGTGTTCGCGCAGGCAACTCGGGACAAGGGCGATGGCCCAAACCATCGTTCCCGGGTCGAACGCTTCCACTTGTGTCGTCGAGTATGACCGAGCGCCCCTACTTTCCCATCTCATCCAGCCTCTTTTTGACGGAGGCCATCTCCTCTTCGAGACGCTGCAGCATGTCCTCGAGGTACGTCCTCTCGTCAGGCCCCGTCGCCCCTTGCGGGAACGTCAACGGTCCCTGATACGCCCTGATACGGTATCCGTAGCCCGGGTCCGGTAACATCCCCCACCACGCCCGTCCGCGGCCCATGCCCCTTCCGAAGCCGGGCCCTCTGCCGTATCCCCTGCCGCGTCCGTATCCCATGCCCCGACCGTACCCCGGGACCGCGTTCGCGTATCCGGGGACGTCGTATCCTGCGCAGAAACCCGCGCGTCTTCCGGTCATCGGTCCCATCCCGATGGGACCGGTCCTGTCGCCCCATGGCATCTCAACTACCTCCATGTCCTTCCGTTCTCGCCCCTCAGCACGTAGGAACCGCCTTCGATCCGGATCGCCGAGCCGCTGATCAGGGCCGAGGCCACCTTATGCCTGGCGGACCTCAGATCGTTGGAGAGGGTCGTCCTGGACACGCCCATCCTCATGGCGGCGCCATCCTGGTCGAGCCCCTCGAAGTCGACGAGCCTTATCACCTCGAGCTCCTCGACTGTCAGCACGACGGTCTGCATCATGTCATAGGGGACACCCGTGGGGTGGAACGCAGGGACGGGCGGCATCGCCGTGACCCAGCGCCGCCCCCGGTGACGTCCTCTTCCCCCTCCTCCTCTTCCGTGCCGGGGCATGATTAGGGATTATTTCTGGAATTATAAATACTTTTCTGTTTTATTCAATTTAATATATAAAATTTTCTGATATTCTCGGCTGCCAGTCGCTTCGTGATGTAGTCCCTCATCGCCATACGCAGGGTCGCGACAGCGAGCCTCGCACAGTGTCGGTGCTCCTCGGGAAGTCCGCCGAGCGCCTGTTCGATGTCCCCGGGCTTGATGGCTAGGGCGGTCTCGAGGGTCCTACCCTTGGCTAGGCGGGTCAGGACGGAACCGCACGCGATCGTGAACATGCAGCCATTCGTGAGGAAGGCGGCATCTGTTATCTTCTCACCCGCGAGCTTCAGGTAGACCTCCATGGTGTCCCCGCACGGTCCGGTGAAGCGGGACCACCCGCTAGCATCTGTCATGCTCCTCATGTCGCTCGGGGACTGGCTCTCCTCGAGGACAGCAATTGATATGTTCTCCCACGAGAGGATCGCATCGGAGTTGGCGGCCGCCGTCTCCTCGTTATCCTCCTCATCGCTCATCCGAGCATCCTCCTCACACGTTCCCACATCGTCCTCACCTCGTTCGATAGCGTTCCTTCGGAGTACTCGGTGACCGTCATCCGAGAGATCATCGCGCGTATCGCATCGTTGTCGTATGGCAGTCGCCCCACGACATCAAGCCCCCGTTCCATGCAATGAGTGGCTATCCGGTCCGAGATATCCTGGTTGATGTCATACCTGTTGATGCACACGACCGCTGGAACTCCGAAGTGTTCGGCCACACCGAGTATCCTCTCGAGGTCATGCGAGCCCGATAGCGTCGGTTCCGTGACCACCAGCACAAGGTCCACTCCGGCGATCGAGGCGATGACCGGGCAGCCAATGCCTGGCGGACCGTCGATGATCACGATATCAGCCCCGACATCCATCGCGGTCCGCCTCGCCAGGTTGCGGACCAACGTGACCAGCTTTCCCGAGGACTCCTCTCCGGTGTCGAGTCTCGCATGCGCCATTGGTCCGAACCTCATGACGGAACGGTAGGCGTGCCCCGATAGTCTGTCCACGAGATCGATGGCCTCCTCCGGACAGACGAACTCGCATACGCCACAGCCCTCGCACCTGTCCGCGATGATGTCCAGGTCCTCGCCGATGGCATTGAACGTGCAGTGTGCACGGCACACGCCGCACGACGTGCAACGATCCTCGCGCTTCCTCGCCACCTTCAGCCCATGGAAGTCGATGGTCTCCTGCACGTCGGGCGAGAGGAGGAGGTGGAGGTCTGGCGCATCGACGTCGCAGTCCGCGACGACGGCGTTCTTTGCCAGGGATGCGAACGCGGCGGTGATGGTCGTCTTCCCGGTGCCGCCCTTTCCGCTGATGACGGTGAGCTGCCTCATCCGACGACCTCCTTCCGTATGCGGTCGAAAACCCTGGCAAAGTCCTCCTTCCGCTCGCGCAACTCGTTCACGAACGGTATCCCCTCCGAGTACAGCCGGGCGATCCTCGCGTCGTTGGGGATGCGCATGATGATATCGATCCCTTCCCTTTCACAGTACTCGTCGACGCAGGCGTCGCCGATGCCGTCCCTGTTGATCACGACGCCGAAGGGGATACCCAGTCTCCTCGCGAGGTCCACCGCAATGCTCAGGTCGTAGGCTCCGAAGGGGGTGGGTTCCGTGACAAGTATGCAGTAGTCCGAGCCCTGAAGCGACTCTATGACCGGGCATGAGGCTCCGGGGGGCGCGTCCAGGATCGCGTCCCTCCCGGATAAATGCGCCTTCAGTTCCCTTATTACCGGCGTTGCCATCGGCTCGCCGACGTCGAGCACTCCCCTGTAGAACTCGATGCTCCCGGTCTCTCCTCTGTCGATCCGACCGATCTTCCTCTCCCCCTCGCCGATCGCCCCCTCGGGGCAGACCAGCGGGCAAAGACCGCATGCGTGGCAGAGCTCGGGGAAGAAGAGCAGCTCCCCCTTCACAACGGCAATGGCGTTGAAATGGCACGCCTCGCTGCATATCCCGCAGCGGGTGCAGACATCCATGTCGAAGCGGGGCACCCTCAGGTTGACGTCGCGAACCTTCTCCAGCTCGGCGTCGAGGAACAGATGGCAGTTCGGCTCCTCGACGTCGCAGTCGATCAGCTGAACGTTGCCAACGCTGAGGGCCATATTTACCGCAACCGTCGTCTTCCCGGTACCACCCTTCCCGCTGGCGACGACGATCCTCATGCCTGTCTTCCCATCGTTTCCCTGTCGAATTCGCATCATTGGTGGTGGTTGTGGCCGTGGCCCTTGCCAAATGCGTGCTGCGCGCAGGCGGTGTTCTCTGTCGCGTGCTGGAGCCTTCCAGAGGTGTACCTGTCGACAGCGTCCCTGACGGTCCCAGTCGCCCCGACGTAGACCTCCAGGCCGAGCTCCGAGAACATCGCTATCGCCCTGCGCCCCAGGTTCGAGCACACGAGGGCATCGGCGCCGGCCTCGGCTATGATGTGAGGCGGGTACCCCTGTCCCCCCATGTGCTCGCTGGTGTTGGCGATGACGCGCACCTCGCCGGTCTCCGTGTCCACGATCGTGTACGTCGGGACCCTTCCGAAATGCTCGCCCACACTCTCATCCCATCCACGGTCTCCCATGGTCGGTATGCACAGTTTCAAGTCAATTACCTCCCTTTCTCCTTCCGCTTCCGCGCCCGAGCCCGCGGCCCATTCCCGCGTGGCCCGCGGCATTCGGCGTGCTCGCCTCCTCAAGCTCCCCTCTCAAATACATTTCGACTGCCTCACGCACCGTCCCGCGCGCACCGGTGAAGACCTTGATTCCAGCCGCAGATAGGGTCTGGAAGGCGTTCGGTCCAACGCTACCCGTGATGACGGCCTCCGCCCCCTTCCTGGCGACCGCCTGGGCGGCCGCGATGCCCGCCCCGCCGGTGGCCATCGCGCTCGCGTTCGGCGCGCTGTTGGCGGTCATGGACCCCGTGTCGACCAGCGTCAGGAAGGCGCAGCGGCCGAACCTCGGGTCCACTGGGGCGTCGAGTCCCTCGGCCTCCGACGAAACCACGATCTTCATGTTACGCACCTCATCTCCTTCAGGGCGAGTTCAGCGGCGTTCACGAGCTGGTAGACTATCGGGGAGGCGGTGACGGCCGGATGGGTGCCGATCTGGAATGTCGCGATGTCGTCGGCTGTCATCCGTGCCTGGATACACGCGCTTATCGTATTGATGAGCTCGCCTGCGCTCGGGCCGCCGCACACGGCCCCACCGACGAGTTCGCCGTTTATCCTGTTGAACACGAGACGGACCCACATCTTCCTCATGCCAGGCATGCCGCCAGGATGACGGTTCGGGGCTTCCGCCTCGCCCATGACGACATCGAATCCCTCGGAAACGGCGCCCCGTACACTCATGCCGGCCATCCCGACGGTGAGATCGTCGATCGCTGTCGAGAAGACGCCTATGGATCCCGGGTTCTTCCGTCGCGTGCCGAACAGG
>JAKEGO010000088.1 GCA_022615805.1 Thermoplasmata archaeon | reverse complement strand
CCCTTTATCCTGGGGCGGCTGCCATGTGGTCTCGACCAGCCGCACCTTCTCGAAGTACGCCATGGCATCCACCCCCTCCTCGCCATACTTCTCGGTTATCTCGTCGATGGTCCTCCACCCGTCGATGAGCTCCATGAAGATGGAATGCCTCACCTCCGTGTCCAGCCCGCGGAGGATGGGCACCAGGTCTGACGGTTCGTTGATGACCTTGATCCTTTTCATTCGACCCCTCACCGAACCCGTAACGTCCTCGTATTTTAAAAGATTGTTGGAAGGGGCCGTTACCTTCAATGTTCCCTTTTTGGTCGATCCGATGGCCATGGGATGTGGGCGACGCTTGTCTCCAACGATAAAATGCGCGGGAGAACCTTAAAAAATACAAGGGGGTGGGGCGCTGGCCCCACCCTGCGTGACCTGCGGCGACGGGATCAGAAGTCCTCGTCCATGCCGCCGCCCATGCCGCCGGCACCGCCGCCGGGCATTCCGCCCGGTCCGCCGCCAGCACCGCCCTTCGCGGCGATCACGTCGTCGATGCGGAGGATCATCACCGCGGCCTCGGTGGCCGAGTTGATGGCCTGCGTGCCGACCCTGAGGGGCTCGATCACGTTGTTCTTCAGCATGTCCTCGATCTTGCCGTTCTCGACGTTGAGGCCGGCGTTCCTCTTGCCGTCCTTGTGCGCGGTCCTGATCTTGATCAGGGTGTCGATGGCGTCGATGCCGGCGTTCTCGGCGAGCGTCCTCGGCACGATCTCGAGGGACTGGGCGTAGGCCTCGATGGCCATCTGCTCCCGCCCGCCCACGGACGCGGCGTAGTCGCGGAGGTTGTCGACGATCTCCATCGCGGTCGAGCCGCCACCGGTGATGACCTTGCCGTCCTCGAGGGCCACGGCGACCACGTGGAGCGCGTCGTTCAGCGCCCGGTCGATCTCGTCGATGACGTGCTCGGTCCCGCCGCGGATGAGGATGGACACCGCCTTCGGATTCTTGCAGCCGGTCACGAACGTCATGTCGTCCCCGGACACCTTCGTCTCCTCGACGGTCCTTGCCGCGCCGAGGTCGTCCTTCGAGAGGTCGTCGAGGTTGGTGACGATCCTGGCTCCGGTCGCGCGGGCCAGTTTCTCCATGTCGCTCTTCTTGGCGCGGCGGATGGCGAACATGCCGGCCTTGGACATGTAGTGCTGCGCGACGTCGTCGATCCCCTTCTGGCAGATGACGACGTTGGCTCCCGAGTTCTTGACCTTCTCGACCATGAGGCGGAGGATGCGCTCCTCCTCGGCGAGGAAGGCGTTGAGCATGTCCGGGTCGTTGATGTTGATCTTCGCGTCGACCTCGGTCTTCTTGATCTCCATCGCAGAGTCGATGAGCGCGATCTTGGCGCCCTTGACGAACTGGGGCATGCCGCTGTGTACGCGCTCCTTGTCGAGGATGATACCGTCGACGAGTGCGGAGTCGGAGATCGTCCCGCCCTGCTTCTTCTCGACCTTGACGTTGTCCAGGTCGACGACGAGCTTGCCGTTCCGGTCCTCGGCGACCCTGGTCACGGCATCCACCGCGATCTTGCCGAGGTGCACCCTCAGCGGGCCGGCGGACTTACCGGTCATCGCGGTCTCGGCGATGTTGCGGAGGGTCTTCGTGTCCTCGATGGTCACCGGCATGGCGACCTCGCGCATCACCTCGAGTGCCCGGTCCGCCGCGAGGCGGTACCCGTTGTTGATGGTCGTCGGGTGGACGTTCTGCTCGGTGAGGAGCTCGGCCTGGCGGAGGAGCTCGCCGGCGAGGATGACCGCCGTGGTCGTCCCGTCACCGCACTCCTCGTCCTGGGTCTTGGCGACCTCGATCAGCATCTTCGCGGCGGGGTGCTCGACGTCGATCTCCTTGAGTATCGTGACGCCGTCGTTCGTTATGACGACGTCGCCCATGGAGTCGACCAGCATCTTGTCCATGCCCTTCGGTCCGAGCGTGGACCTGACGGCATCGGATATCGCCCTCGCTGCGGCGATGTTCTTCGACTGGGCGTTCTTTCCCGAATCGCGGGATGTGCCCTCTTTCAGTACAAATATTGGTTGTCCGGTAAGCATTTCGCATCACCTCGACGCTTCTATACCAGAACTTCTATAAAAGGATTTCGATTGATTCCTCGCCGGTTCGACGGCCGTTGTACCCCGCACACCGGCCGCGGGCCGACGTGGCGGCGGGGATGGGTTCTCCGAAGCGCGCGGTCACGAGCAGAGGTGGCCCGATAGGTCGTCCACCTCTCGCTCGCAGTAGGCGCACACGTACCTGTGCGGCGCCTCGGCGGCGAGGCGGACCTCCGGCACGACGGGCTCCTTCTGGTTCGAGATGCAATTGGGGTTACTGCAGCGGACGACGTTCTGGACCCGTTTCGGCGCCTCGACCCTGAACTTCTCCGCCACCTCGCCGTCGCGGATGATGTTGATCGTCGCCTCGGGCGCTATGAGGGCGACCCGGTTCACCTCATCGCGCGTCAGCTCGAGGTCCTCGACCTTCAGGATGTCCTTGCGGCCGGCCAACTTCGAATGCGCGTTCACGAGTATGCTCATCGGGAGCCCCTCCGCGACCTTCAGTATGCTGAGGACGTCGAGGGCCCTCCCCGCGGGGATGTGGTCGATCACCGTGCCGTTCTCGATCCTCTGGACCTTCATGTACTTCTCGGTCATTCGGCATCACCCCCTTCGCCGAGGACCATGGCGAGGACCGCCATCCTGACCGGCACTCCGTTGAAGGCCTGGATGAAGTACTTGGCGCAGGGCGTGCCGTCCACCTCCGGGGAGATCTCGTCGACCCTCGGGAGCGGGTGCATGACGATGAGGTCCTGCTTCCCCTTCCCGAGGAGCTCGAGGTCGACCCTGTACTTACCGGCGACCCTCTCGTACTCCACGGGGTCCGGGAACCGCTCCTTCTGGATGCGCGTGACGTAGAGGACGTCCGTGTCGGCGATGATCTCCTCGGGTCCGTGGCATGCGGTGCCGAACCCGCGCGCGGCCTTCAGGTGGTCGACCACCTCCTTCGGCATCTCCAGCCCCTTCGGGGAGACGAGGTTGATTCTGGCGCCGAACTTGGCGAGGGCGAGGGCCAGCGAGTGCGCGGTGCGGCCGTACCTGAGGTCGCCCAGCAGGCTCACGTCGAGGCCCTCGATCCCCCCCTTCTCGGTCAGGATCGTGAAGAGGTCGAGCAGAGTCTGCGTGGGGTGCTGGCCCGCCCCGTCGCCGGCGTTGAGCACCGGGACGTCCGAGAAGCTCGCGGCGAGCCTCGCCGCCCCCTCCCTCGGGTGCCTGAGGACGATCGCGTCGGTGTACGCGCTGACCATCCTGATGGTATCGGCCAGCGTCTCACCCTTCTCCACCGATGTCCCCGCCGTGCTGGCGAAACCGACGACATCGCCCCCGAGGCGTTTCATCGCCGTCTCGAAGGAGAGCCGCGTCCGGGTGGACGGCTCGTAGAAGATGGACGAGAGGAGCTTCCCGGCGAGGAGGTCCGACCTGCCGTCGCCCCTGGCGATGGGCACCATCTCCCTCGCCCGGTCCAGGATCGCCTCGATCTGCTCCCTGCTGAGGTCGTGGACAGAGATCACGTGACGCATGACGTTCCCCGTGCCGGGCATCGGTTCCCGCATATAAAACCATGCTGATTGCGCCGTCACTTCTCGATCTGCGTGATCCCGACGGTGAACGTGCGCCCGTCGACCTCCCATTCGCGCCTGAACGCCCCGCCTTCGCCGGCGGTCACGCCCGTCGCCCTCGCCTCGCCGGCGAGGAAATCCGCGGCCGCGGTCGCGACCGCCTCGAAGCGCTCGTCCCCCGACACGAAGACCTCGATCCTGGCCTCCACGTGGAGGTCCATCTCCTTTCGCATCTCCTGGATGCGCCTCAGGATCTCGCGCCCGTACGCCTCGTCGAGGAGTTCGTCGGTGAGCGTGAGGTCCACGTAGACGGCGTTCCCGTCGAACGATTCCGCCTGGAACCCCTCGGGGAGATCCGTGACCGCGCGGTACATGTCGGGCGGGACCTCGACCGTCTTGCCATCGATCTCGACGGTCACCGGTTCCGACGTCGCGGCGCGGATGGCGTCGGCCACCCTCTTCCCGTCCCGCTTGAAAGCCGGGCCGATGGCCTTGAAGTCGGGCTCGAACCGGACCTTCATCTCCGTCCAGGCGGTCCCCGGGTCGAGGAGCTCGACGTCGTGGGCGTTCGCCTGCGTCCTGACGAGGATGCCCATGCGTGCAAGCGACGTCCACGAGGCCTCGTCGGCGACCTGGATGACCACCCTCCTGACGGGCCATCGGACCTTGCGGTTGGCCCTCTGCCTCGCCGCGTATATCGCCTCGACGGCCTTTCGCGCCACGTCCATCGATGTCTCGAGCTCGGTGTTGATCAGGTCCTCGTCCGCGGCCGGCCAGTTCTCGAAATGGACGCTCCTTCCGGCGAGGTCGCGGTGGATCCTGTCGCAGATGTAGGGGAGCATCGGCGCCCACAGGACGGCGACCGTGCGGAGGGCCTCGTACAGGACGGAGTGCGCCGCCATCTTCGCGACGTTGTCCCCCTCGGTCCACGTCCTGTCCCTCACGAGGCGAACGTACCACCTGGACAGGTCGTCGAGGACGAACGACTCGATCGCGCGCGCCGCCCTGTGGTGCTGATGGGCGTCGGCGTGGGCCGAGCACTCCATGATCAGGGTGTTGAGCCTGGAGAGGAGCCAGAGGTCCTCCTTGTGCCCGAGCGCGACGACCTCGCTCACCGGGAACCGCTCCGGCTGGAAGTCGTCGAGCACCATGTACGTGGTCGCGAAATAGTGGACGTTCCATAGGATGTTGAGCGCGCGGCCCGCGACGCGGACGCCCTCCACGCTGAAGGGCAGGTCCTCCCACGGCGCCGATGCCCGCATGAAGTAGAGCCTCAGGGCGTCGACCCCGTGGACAGACGTGACCTCCAGCGGGTCGATCGCATTGCCCAGGGACTTCGACATGGGCTTCCCATCCTCGTCGTGCGCCCAGCCGTGGAGGAGGACGCTATCGTAGGGCGCCCTGTCGAACGCGATCACCCCGGCGCCGAGTTGCGAGTAGAACCAACCGCGCGTCTGGTCGTGGGCCTCGGTGATGAACCTGCAGGGCCACCACCTCTCGAACTCGTCCTTCCTCTGCGGGTAGCCGAGCTGCGCCCAGGAGCAGACAGCCGAGTCGAGCCACACGTCCAAGACATCGGGGACGCGCCGCATCCCGCCGCCGCACGCGCATCCGAGGACGACGCCGTCGATCCAGGGCCTGTGGAGGTTCATGCCCTCCTCGTACCCGGCCGCGCCCTCGAGCTCGGCCGCGGAGGCGACGACCCTGTCCGCCCCGCAGGAGGCGCACCGCCACACCGGGAGAGGTATCCCCCAGTACCTCTGTCGGGAGATGCACCAGTCCCGCGTGTTCGCGACCCAGTCGTACTGGCGGTTCTTGCCCGCCCATACCGGCGTCCAGTCGATCCGCAGGACCTCGTCGAGCATCCTCTGGCGTACCTCGGTGACGCGCAGGAACCACTGCTTGGTCGTCCGGTACGTGATCGGGTCCTTGGACCGCCAGCAGTGGCCGTACCTGTGTGTGACCCTCTCCGACCCGAGGAGGGCGCCCGCGGCCTCGAGGTCGGCCATGATGCGCTCGTCGGCGTCCTTGGTGAACGTGCCGGCGTACCTCCCGGCCCCGGCGGTGAACGTGCCGGACTCGTCGACGGGCGAGAGCGGCGGCAGGTCGTAGCGGCGCCCCGTCTCGAAGTCGTCGGGTCCGTGCCCGGGCGCGGTGTGGACGCAACCGGTCATCTCGGCCGTGACGTAGTCGGCGAGCACCACCTTGTGCTTCCAGAATCCCATGTCGGCCCGCAGGGCCGGGACGTGGGCCTCCAGCGGGTGCAGGTACCTCAGCCCCTCGAGCTCCTGGCCCGTGCAGGTGGAGACGACCTCCACGACCTCCCAGCCGGCGGCCTCGGCCACCGGGGCGAGGCGGTCCTCGTGGATGATCCAGGTGTCCTCCTCGATGCCCCTGCGCACCCTTGCCCTCACGTAATCGAAGTCCGGGTTCACGGCGATGGCGAGGTTGGACGGGATGGTCCACGGCGTCGTCGTCCAGATGACTATGTGGCCGGAGCCGTCCTCGAGCGGGAACCTGACGAGGACCGACGGGTCCTCCTCGTCCCAGTACTCGATCTCCGCCTCCGCAAGGGCCGTGCCGCAGCGCGGGCACCACGGGATCACCCTTTCCGACTGCGCGAGGAGGCCCTTGTCGGCCGCGGTCTTGATGGTCCACCACGCCGACTGGATGTACTCGTTCGTGATCGTCATGTAGGGGTCGTCCCAGTCGAGCCATACCCCTAGGGCCTTGAACTGCCCGGTCATCCTGTCGCGGAACCGCATCGCGAAATCGAGGCACTTGCCGACGAAGGCATCGATGCCCATCTCTTCGATCTCCCTCTTGTTCCCGATGCCGAGCTCGCGCTCGACCTTGACCTCGATGGGGAGGCCGTGCATATCGTAGCCAGCCTGGTCGCGGACGTTGTACCCCAGCATCCGGAGCCGCCGCACCTCGACGTCCTTGAGCACCTTGTTCCATGCGGTGCCCATGTGGATGGCTCCGCTCGTGTACGGGGGTCCGTCGATGAAGTAGAAGTCCCTGCCGTTCCGGCGGTGCCTCTTCACGCGCTGGTAGAGCGACTCCTCGTCCCAGAGCGCCTGCATCTCCGCCTCGAGCGCGGGGGCGTCGTATTCCCTCCTGCTCTGCAGTACCATCGCCCCCAGAACGGCGCACGATATTAATGTGTTTTCGTTCCAGAACGTTCCAGGCCCCGGGTGGCGCGGCCGTGTCGAGAGGCCGCTGTCGCGCATCGCGTCCCGACGGAGAGCGAGCCATCCCTCGGGACGCCCATGTGGTGATCCGTCGGCCGCAAACGGTGCCGTGCGCCACGCGGACGCTCCGACCGATCCCGCATAGGGTTCCGGAGGACGCGACATTGCCAGAAGCCCGTTGAGGCATCCGGTCTAGAGGAGGTGCCCGTCGAGGTCGATCTCGCCGCGGCGTATCCTCGTGCTCGAGATGGGCACGCCGTCGTCGGCGAGGACCATCGGGACGATGACGACCTCCATCGGCGGGAGCCCGCCCGCCTTGCGGAGCCCGACGATGCGGCGGGCGACGTTGGCGGTCTCCTCGGAGGCGACGATGGCGTCGAAGGGCTCGTTCAGGGCGGGGCCGTAGGGGTCGTCGAGCGGCGCGACGGAGTACTCGCCGGGGTATCCGAAGTCCCGCATGAGGTCCTCGATGGCGGCCTCCCTCTCGCCGAAGGGGGTCGAGTACCCCTTCGTCGCCTCCATGAACGCCTCCGAGGTGAGCCCGATGACGAGGTCGTCTGTCATCTCGGCGGCCGCCCACAGGAGGGCCCTGTGCCCGGCGTGGAGGAACTCGAACGAGCCACCGACGCAGACCCGCATGTCCGTGACACTCCCGCGATGCCGCGACGCCTCACGCGACGCCGACCAGCAGCATCATGACGAAGAAGAACATGAGCGCGTAGAGGACGCTCGTCAACATCTTCCGGCGCTTCAAGAGGGCCTCGTAATGCTCGCGGCACTTCTTGGAGCAAAGCTCCTTGCCGACCGGCATGGCCCTTCCGCACACCAAGCAATGCCTGTGTTGTTCGACGTCCATGGGCGCACCTCAACTGCCACGGGGCTCCTGATTAATAAGGTTTAGGCATCGATCGCCGATGCCTTCGACAGCGACCCTCACCTGCTCCCTCGAGTCACGGTGCCTGACCGTCGCCTTCCCGTCGTCAAGCGAATCGTGGTCCACGGTGATGCAGAACGGCGTGCCGAGCTCGTCCATCCGGGCGTACCGTCGTCCTATGCTGCCCCCCTCGTCGTAGGCGATGTCGAGCCCGAGGGCCCTGAGCTCCCCCTCGATGCTCCTGGCGAGGGCGACGATGGGCTCCTTCGACACGAGGGGGAAGACGCCGAACTTGACCGGGGCTATCGTCGCGGGCAGGGAAAGGACGCGGAACTCCTCGCCCTCGCGGTCCTCGACTCGGTACGAATGTTCCAGCACGGAATAGAGGATCCTGTCGATGCCGAAGGACGGCTCGATGACCCTCGGGACGTAGCGCTCGACGTCGACCTTCTCCACGGCGTCCACGACCGCATAGCACTCCGGCGGGACCTCGTAGGTGCGGCCGTCCGCGTCCACGGTCAAGGTCCCCTCGGCCTCGTCGGGCGGGACCGCCCTCAGTGCCTCCGCCACCGCGGCCGCGTCACCCCTGAACGCCCTCCCCAGGTTGCGCATCACCGGTTCGACCGCACGGACGCGGCGCTCCACCGGTTCGGGCAAGCGGCGCTGGGCCGTGATGTCCCTCCCGGTGTACTCCATGTGCGCCGTGAGGTCGTACGCGGACCTGTCCGCGATGCCGACGGTCTCGATCCATCCGTAGGACGTCTCGATCTCGGCGTCCCAGCAGTCAGATGCGTAGTGGGCCATCTCGTCCCGCGCGTGCTGCCTGAACCTCAGCCTCGCCGGGTCGATCCCGGCCTTTACGAGGAACCCGGAGACGCGAGCGATGTAGTATGCGAGGTACCTGCTGCGGACGATGCCCGCGTCGAAGGCGTCCCCGATCGACATGACGCCGGGGCTCCCCTCCGCGGGGGCGAGGGGGACGGGCGTATCCCGGATGCCCTCGAAGGGCGGGAACCCGTCCCGCTCGGGGTCCACGAAGAACTCGATCTCCGCCATGTTGAACTCGCGGAGCCGGATCGTGCCCTGCCTCGGGGAGATCTCGTTGCGGTACCCGCGGCCCACCTGGGCCACGCCGAACGGCACCGATTCCCTCGCGAGCCTGTACAGGGCGGTGAAGTTGACGAATATCCCCTGCGCCGTCTCGGGCCTGAGGAAGGCCTGCCGCGAGGCGTCCGGGCCGATGCTCGTCGGGAACATGAGGTTGAACCTCGATGCGGACCAGTCGGCCTTCCCGCAGTCGGGGCACCTCACGTCCGCGAGGGCGGCGGCAGCCTCGGCCTCGCCGAGGGCGCCGATGTCGGGCCGGTCGGGGAGGAGCCCCTCCGCCTTGAAGTACGCCCCGCAGGAGCCGCACCGTCCCATCATGTCCGTGAACTGCTCGACGTGCCCCGAGGCCTCGAAGACCTCGCGCGGCGTTATCGTCGGGG
>JAKEGO010000002.1 GCA_022615805.1 Thermoplasmata archaeon | reverse complement strand
GTCGCCGATGGTCACGCCTTCCTTCGAAACGTCCCCCTTCAGATGGACCTCCTTCCTGGGGACGGTCAGCGAGATGTCGAGGAACCGCTCCAGCTTCCGGATCAGTGCGTCGGACGGGACCATCGCCGCCGTCTCGAGCTTCTGGATGACCGAGCGCTTCTCGCCTATCCTCTGGCCGAGCTCCTCCTGCTCGAGGCCGAGGCGCTGTCTCGCGGTCCTGATCAGGGCGGCGTAGTCCTCGACGAGGTCGTCGCCGATCTCCTCGAAGATGTCGCGCTCGACCCGCTTCCGTATGATATGCGCGCCGCCGGGGCCACCCGGACCGCCCGCGCCGCCTCCGCCGGAGACCGGCCTCGTCATGGGATCCACCTCGGTCCCGAACTTCGAGCACCTGTCGCACACCCTGAGCCTGGCACCGTCGATGGTCACCGTTTTCAAAGCCGGAACATCGCTGCCGCACATCTCGCATGGCATGGCCTCTCCCCCCTGGGTGGCGATGGGCGCGCGACGATAAAACCCTTTCTCCGGCAGCGGGGTCACCTGGTAGTGAGGCATCGGCAGGAAGGGGGGAATATCCTTATATGCCACAGGCGAATCGCAGCGCGGTGAGCGCGACGTTCTTCAGGCGTCGGGATAGGAAGAAGGCAGCAGAGGTCCCGGCCGGCGTCCGGAAGGGGGTATGGCACCCCATCGATGGAAAGGACGTCGTCTTCGACCTCGGCGGGCGGGAGACCGCCTTCGAGGCGTTCGAACTCTGGGTCGACGACGACGGGCTCAAGATCGTCGTTCGCGACCTGTCTCCCGGCGCGCTCCTCGACCTCGCCGGCACGGTGGTGCAGGAGGTGGACATCGACAGGGAGGTCATCCTCGCGGCCGACTCCATCCGCGTCGTCCTGTGCCTGAGGGACGGCATCTTCCGGGAACTGTCGTCGGACATACTCGGCGCGGAGTCGCCAGTCCGGGCCTTCGACACCGGGCGCGACGGCCAGGCGCCCCTGCTGTCCCTGACGAACTACACCATCCGGTCCTGGAAAGCGATACGGACCGAGACCGTGTGATGACCTGAACTCCATTATCGTGACGGGTGCGGAGATACTTTCATTATACCCTTCGGGAAACGTTTATATCAATCCCGCCGGTTGGCTTCCCGATGACAGAGGAAACAAACATGGAGGACCTTCCGGGGGTCGGCCCATCGACCGCCCAGAAGCTCAGGGACGCGGGGTTCCGGGACCTCATGTCGCTCGCGGTCACGAGCCCGTCGGAACTGGCGAACGTGGCGGACGTCGGCGAGAACGTCGCCGCGAAGATCATCGCTGCTGCCAAGAAGGAGGCCGACATCGGCGACTTCCAGACGGGTCTTCAGGTCCTTGAGGACAGGAAGCTCGTTGGCAAGCTCCACTCAGGATCGGACGTGCTCGACGCACTGCTCGGCGGCGGCTTCGAGACAAAGGCCATCACCGAGATGTTCGGCGAATACGGCTCGGGCAAGACCCAGATCGTCCACCAGCTTGCGGTCAACGTGCAACGCACCGCCGACGAGGGAGGCATGGAAGGCCACGCGATATTCATCGACACCGAGAACACCTTCCGCCCCGAGAGGATCGTCCAGATGGCCTCCGCGGCGGGCGTCGAGCCCGAGGAGGCGCTTTCCCGTATCCACGTCGCCCGGGCCTTCAACTCCCACCACCAGATGCTCCTGGCCGAGAAGGCCAAGGAGGTGGCCGATACCATCCCTGTCCGCCTGCTCGTCGTCGACTCCCTGACCGCGCACTTCAGGGCCGAGTTCCTCGGGAGGGGCGCCCTCGCCGAGAGGCAACAGAAGTTGAACAAGCACCTCCACGCGCTCCAGCGCTTCGGCGACATCCACAACGCGGTCGTCGCCGTAACGAACCAGGTCCAGGCGAAGCCCGACATGCTGTTCGGCGACCCCACGAAGCCGATCGGGGGGCATATCGTAGGCCACACAGCAACGTTCCGGATATACCTCCGCAAGAGCAAGGGCGGCAAGCGCATCGCCCGGCTCATCGACTCCCCCAACCTCCCGGAGGGAGAGGCGGTCTTCAACGTCAGCGAGGACGGCATCGGGGACTGAACGACGGAGCCATCACCCTTTTATAGAGAATCCGTTCTGGAGCACGCATGGCGTTCTGCAGGAAATGCGGTTCATTGATGATCTTCCGCGACGGGCTCCAATCGTGTCCCAAGTGCGGAGCTGCCGGACGCGCGTCGGGGAAGGACACGGTGGTCAGAACCGAGGTCGAGGAGCGGGAGATGCTCATCCTGGACGACGGTGGTACGCTGCCGAAGACGCGGATCGAATGCTCAAAATGCGGCGGAAAGGAGGCATACTGGATCATCCGCCAGACCCGTGCGGCCGACGAGCCCGAGACCAGGATCTACCGGTGCGTCGAGTGCTCCCACACATGGCGTGAATACTGAGTGTCTCGGGTTGTCCCCTCCATTGGAAGCGTGAACGAGGCCGGCGGAGGTCGCTTGTCCCTCCGGGCTCAATCCTTCTCGGGGCTGTCGATGACGAGCTCCTGTGACCCCATGGCCTTCGCGGTCTCCCAAGCCTCGTCGCTCGAGAGTCCCACATCGCACATCTCGCGGGACGTCACCGCCGAGACCTTCAGATACAGTTCGGCGTTCTTGTCAAGGACCTCTATCGGGTCGAGTGCACGGGAGAAGGACTCGCCAGTGGCTATGGCACCGTGCCGCATCCAGACGACGACACGGGTCTTCTCGAGGGCCGCGACCGTGTGCGCGGCGAGGTCCTCCGTTCCCGGGAGCTCGTAGGGGAGGAAGTGGACCTTCTCGTGGAAATGGTGGAAGGTCTCCGGCGACATCCGCATCAGGACCCCGATGTGGTCCTCCAGAGGCAGGTGGCTGAACGCCAGCAGGCAGGTGGGGTGCGTGTGTATCACCGCCCTGTCCTCGGGCCTGTTGCTCTTGAGGGCATCGTGGATGGCAAGGTGGGACAGGAGCTCGAAGGTCGGTTTCCCCTCGCCCGCCAGTATCCTGTATCCGCCACGTTCGACCCTGAGGATGAGGAGATTTCGCCGGGGCTTGATGGCGATATCCCTGAACCGGGACCCGGTCCGGCTGACCAGGAACGCACGGCCCTCGATCCGGGGATAGGCGCCTTCGATCTCGACGAACTTCGGGCTCGCCTCGAGGCCCAGCGACTCCACGTCCGTCAGGCGGTACGAGACGTTGCCCGCATTGGCCTCGGCCCAGCCCCTCGACGCGATGGCGTCCGAGACCTCGGCAAGGTCCTCCAGGATCGGAAGGTCGGGTATCATCGTCTCACTTGGACTGTATCTTCTTGGCCGTAGCGAGGGTTATCCCATCGACCTCGGCCAGCGATATGAGATCGGCCTTCCTCACCCGCTCGACGTCGGTGAAACCTGCAAGTGCAAGGGACTGCGCCTCGGCCTCGGTGATCTCGAAGGCCTTCACGAGGGCAGAGATCGTCTCCTCGAGCCTGCGGTGATGATCATCATGTCCTGCAGTTGAGGACGTGGACGTCCGCCCCGCGGAGGGCGCAGCCGTGGGCGCTGGGGCGGCCATCGCCTGCGCCGGGGCAGGAGCCGAAGGCGGTGTCTGCGCGGGCGTAGGTGGAGCGGCCTGGGTATCAGGCGGCGATGGAGGGGCTGGTTCCGGAGGGGCCTCCGAGACCTTGGGCGAGCTCGCTGCGGAGGCTGCGCCCTCTGGCGCCTTCTTCCCCTTGAAAACGCCGATCACGGCACCGAGGATGCGCTTGATGAGGCCGATGATGGCGTTAACGATGCCCATGACCATGCCCATGATGCCCGCCGCAGGCTTTTTCGCCCCCTCTGTCTGGGCACCCTGCGCAGGCGCCTCCTCCTTCTTCGCATCGCCCACAAGGAGCCCCTTCCTCACGATGGACTGGATGTTGTTCGCCATGGATGCGTCGATCCCTTCGACGGCGTCGAGCTCGGATGTGCTGGCGTCGTACAGCTTCTGCCGGTCCGTGAAACCGGCATCGAAAAGCCTGCCGGCGAGCTCCTCCGTCATCCCCGGCACTCTCATCAGTAGGCCGTGTACCTCCTCCTTCGTCATGCTGCCACCGGTCCCAACCATAGAACGTGACGTTAATAAAGTTAATCGTGCAGGGATCCGCCTCTGGACAGGCCTGGCCACGGGTCCGCCGGAAGGGCGCGATGAGGGGAGCCCCGACGCGAGCCCCGGGTATCAGCGCTCATAGGGCTCATCATGTCTTCGGCATATGCGTCTCATCACCTACGCGGGATCGGTCGCGTCGGACCCGTCGCGTTATTCCCCGACCACCTGGACCGTGAGCTCCCTCTTACGCGGCTTGACGTCGAACTCCACGAATATCACCTGTTGCCACTGCCCGAGCTTCGGCTTCCCGCCCAACACCGGGATCGATATGTCCGGTCCGAGGAAAGACGCTCGGACGTGGGAGTGGCCGTTCCCGTCGTGCCACCTGATGTGGTGCTTGTATTCGATGTCCCTCGGGAACAGGCGGCGTATCGCTGCTGGGAGGTCCTCGGCGAGGCCTGGCTCGTACTCGAGTACCGAGAGGGCCCCGGTGGAGCCCGGGACGAAGACGAGGCAAATGCCGGTCTGGACGCCGCTCCGCTCAATCTCCCTCGCGACCTCGCCGGTGATGTCGACGATCATTTCCTCCTTCGTCTGGGGGAGGACGATCGTACCCGTGTATGCGGTCATTGTCTCATCTCGGACATGAATCGGGCAGCAGCATATAAGATTTGCACAGGTTCTCTCCTGGACCGTCCGACGCCGCATCCCCCCGGGAGATGGCTCGTGCGGGAATCGTCCGCCCTGAGGCCGATCTCACAGGAAGTCCCTATCGATGAGTGGCCCCCTTCCGACAGGGGCGCTGGCGGCGGCATCGAGGACGTCGTCGAAGAGCGGCACCTTCAGGGGGATGGGGAAGGGGCGGGTCGGCGAGGTCAGTACGGCCTCGCCAGCCATGAGGGTCTGTATCTCCGCGGTCAGGGGGGAGATGTCCTGCTTGGTGCTGTCGCGAAGGATCTCGCGGTCCCGCCGGTCCGATAGGCCGAGGATCACGTGGGTGTTGAACTGCGAGATGACCTCGGGATCTATCAACTTGGGCTGCTGGCTTATGGCACACAGGCCAGTGCCGAACTTGCGCCCCTCGCGGGCGATCTCGGCGAATATGTTCCTGGCCCGCCCCTCCTCCGGCCTGTAGAGGACCCTCTGCGCCTCCTCGATCGAGATCAGCATGGGGGGCTGGCGCCTGAAGTTCTCCTGGTCGAGGTAGAGGTCCCGGTTCCGCTCGAGGATGGCGCGGGCGAGCACGACGCTGACGAGCAGTTCCTCCGTCTCGCCGAGGGCTGACGTGTCGACGAGGACGACCTTCCCTTCCGCAAGGGCCTGGTGGACCCCCCTGGCCATGGAGATCGATGGATCCTCGGTTAGGATGTTGGACCGGAAGAGGTTCATCAGGCGGCGACGGATGACGTGAAGGGAGACATCCTGGGTGCCGTGGAGCTCGGAGACGAGCTCCGGGACCTCCTTGCGGAGGAGAGAGACGAGCCACCCGTCGCGGTAGACCCTGCGGGCGCTCTGGAAGGCGTCGCGCTGGGCGCTGCTGAAGGTGTAGATGTTCATGAGGTCCTCGACCTCGACCTCCCGGGCGCTGATCGTCACCCTCCGGTGCGGCCCGGCAAGGGGCCTGGAGCTGTAGACCACGAGCCTGTCGCGGGCAGGGTGGTCGCGGAGCCCTTTCCCCGATGCCCCGCCGTCGAAGTACTCCCCGTGCGGGTCGAGGATGAGGAGACCGCAACCTCCGGACACCATCACGGAGGCGGCCAGGACCTTCATGAGGTTCGATTTCCCCATGCCGGTCGTCGCGAAGACGCCGACGTGGTAAGGCAGCTCGTCCGGCGAGATGCCCACGTCGATGTCAAGTGCCCTGCTCCCCGAGCGAAGCCATCCCAGCCTCAGCGGGCCCATCGAATCCTGCAGGACCGACAGGTCGCCAGCGTCTGCACGCCTGACCGTCGCGAAGTGCGGCGGGAGGGATTTGGCGCGGCGGAAGGAGCCATCGACCTTCCCCAGGAGGGCGCACGAGAGGGAGCAGTAGAGGCGCCTCTCTCCGTCCTGCAACCGCATCTCCTGGCCCCTCCGGTCCATGACCATCATCGTGCCGGCTGCCCGGTCCGCCCACTCCTCCGAGCCCCCCTCGATGCCGTACTCCACGTTCACGACCCGCAACAGGTACCGCGCATCGCCCGCCTCCGCCACGAGGATCTCGCCGACCTCGACGTCCTGCTCCGATGTCCTGACGCGTATCGTCGCCATGTCCCGCCCTGTTATCCTTCCGATGTTCATTCGCATCACCAGTTGCCGTCGAGGACGGCGTGGAAATCGTCGTTCCGCTCCAGCGGAGGGCAGCGCTCCATGAGGGTGTGCCTCAGCCGCTCCACGAGGGGCCCGTGGAGGGCCACCTCGTTGTGGACCCTCGCCAGCGGATAGGGGTACCCGGGGTAGACAGGGTCGGCGGACGCCGACGCGAGGACGCCGAGCGCCCGCCTGTCGGTGGCATCGATCCTGAATGCGTGACGCGATGCCGGGTGGAGCATCGCCACCCATGTCTCTATCCCGCCGTTCTCGCCCAGGTGGACGCACCACGGAGGTGTCTTCCCCGAGGCGCTCGCGGACAGCACCGCCCCGAGGACCGCGGGGCGTCCGTGGATGGCCATCCTGCTTCGCTTGGAAACGCCGGCGATGTCCGCGCCAGCGGCGCGGAACGCGGATATGAGGCTCTCCATCGCCGCATCGCGCGCGCTCCCCGAGATGGCCCCGTCGATCGCCAGGACGTCCCCCGGCAGGACGTCACCCACGGCGCGGGATGCGACCTCCATCTCGAGGGACTTTCGCCATGCGGTCAGCGCTTCAGAGAAGTCGCCGCGGTCGCCGACGTCGTCCCCTCCCATGAACCTCAGCCTGATGGGCGTCCCCCACGAGCCAACCTCGCCCGATATGTCGAACGTGACGCAGCCGGCCCTCGCCGCCGCGACCGCGAAGGGGCCGCCGTCGATCAGGATGGCCGAGCCTCCGTCGACGGCGATGACCCGCCCCTGGGCGCCGGGAATGTCCTCGAAGAGGTCGGGAGGGAGATCCCCCCTGACCTGTCTGGCCAGGGAGGCTACCACGGCGTCGAGCTCGTCCTCGAGGTACTCCAGATGGAGCATGGAGGGTCAGCGCGGTGTTCGTATAAAAGGGTTAAGCGGGGGGCTGCGAATGTGAGTGAACGCCCGTCCCCCCGCCGTGGGGCCGAACCTCGAGATCGTTCAGTGGACCCGTCCTGTCCATAGGACCATTGCGCCGAGCAGCGCGAACGCGAGCCCGAGGGCGACCGCCACCGGGACGATGGAGTCCAGCCGAGCCTCGTTGGCATCCGCACCACGGCCCTCCTCGCCGGAGGTGGTCTTCCCGTCCCCGGGGACCAAGGTGTCCGTGGACCGTTCGCTGGGGTCGCTGTCCGGATCGATCGGATTCGTCGGCAGGTCGGTGTACGTGCCATCGTCATCCGCGGATCGCCATTGTCCGGGATACGTCCCGTACTCGCGCTCGTACACGCGCTCGGGATTCCCGTCGTCGTCCCTGTCCACCATCTCGTATTCGTACTCGTAGACCACGACGCCGTCGGATGTGGTATACGCCTCGTAGATGTGCATGTAGTCTGGATTGCCGTCGCTGTCACGATCGGTCCACTCGTATTCGTATTCGCGGATGAGGTCGCCGGGGACCGGCTCGGGATCGCATGCGAAGAGCTCTATCCAGACCTCGGCCCGTTCCTCGACGTAAACCGACGTCATCGTCGATTCGTATCCATCCGCCGTCACGACGACGTCGATCCACTGCCAACAAGCGAGACCGTCGAGCGTCACCTCGAAGTACCCGCTCTCGTCGGTCTCGGCGGTGAAGTAGAGGGATCCGCCATCTGGGCATATGACCGTGCCGTTCTCATAGCAACGATCTTCCTCGCCGATGAGGACCTTCATTTCCTCCCAATAGTAATCGCTGGGGTATAGCTCCACGAAAGCGCCGGCGACGCCGTTGCCATTTGCGCCGTCCACAACCCAGCCCGAGACCACCGGAGCGGAGAGGGCCTCGAGCGCGAACGTCATCTCGTTCCGGCCCTCGAACAGTTCGATCTCGTCCTCGATGGACGAATGTCCGTAGGCGTAGAGGTACAACCGGTACACGCCGGGCATTGCATACACGGTGAACGTCCCGTCATCGCCCGTCGTTCCGTAGTAGTACCGGTAATCGGCAGTATCGTTCGACCATTCGACGCCGTTTCCGCACTCGCGCCAATAGATGTCATCGTTCCAGCTCGAGAGGGAGATCCACGCGCCCGCCACGGGGTTGCCGTCGCCATCGACGACGGACCCGGCCATGACCGCGGTCAATTTCGAGATCTCGACCTCGATATAGGTGTCGTTGTACAGTTCCAGCCATTCGTTGGCGGTGGTGTAGCCCTCCTTCTCGACGGTTATGCTGTAATAGCCCTCCGGCAGCAGGACCTCGAAGTCCCCGGATTCGTCCGTCGTCAGGTTGACCGGCTCCCACCAGTATCGGTCGCAGTAGCATTTCTCGCCATTTTCGCAGTAGTCCAGGATGTAACAGCCGCCCCAGATCGTCACCGTCGCCCCGGAAATCCCGTTCTCGGACGCGTTGGACGTCGGATCGTACACCAGGCCGCTCAGTGTGAGATTGTCTCCCGTACCGTTGCCGGGGGACCACATATTGCACCCGATACTGTCTATCGTCTCATCTTCGCCAAGCACCGCGATGCCGGTCCCGAAGGCGGGCAGGATAAGCCCGAACAGGACCAGCAGGCTCAGGACGCTCATCAGTCTCATGTCGTACCCTCGCGGACCCATTGACCTCGGTCGTTTATAGCCCTTTCGGGCAGAATCCCCCTGCATGTGACCTGCAACTGCTGCTTCGGGGGTTCGGCCCAGCGCGACGGGCCCGGTCCAGCGAAGGGCGCCCCCGCGTTCCGGGGGGGGTCTCAGCAGATCCGTGGCACGGGGTCGCCGCGGGGCTGGTCCACGTACCGCCTGCCGCCCACGCGGGTCTCGAGGACGACCCCCTCGAAGGAGGCGTCGGCGCGTCCGATGATCGCTGCCATGGCGCCGTGAGGGTCCCCCCCGATGGCCTCGAGCACATCCTCCGCCCTGTCGGGCACGACGGCGATGAGGACCTTCCCCTCGTTCCCGACCTCCAGCGGGTCGATGCCCAGGAGGTCGCACACCGCCCTGACCTCGTCCCTCACCGGGATCGCCTCCTCGTCGAGCATGATACCGACGCCGGACTTCCCGGCCCACTCGTTGAGCGCGTTGGCGACGCCGCCGCGGGTCGGGTCCTTCATGGCGACGACGCCCCCGGCGCCGAGGGCGCGGGCGATGAGGTGGTTCAACGGCGCGATGTCGGACGCGACGCTCCTTTCGAACCCGAAACCCCTCCTCGAGGTGAGGACGGCGGCTCCGTGGTCGCCGATGGAGCCGGAGACGATGATCGCGTCGCCCTCCCTCACGCCGGCGTCCGTCGGCCACCGCGGCGGCTCACGATGAACGGCCACGGCTTCGAGGTTCGGGTCGAGGAGCGGGTGGCGCAGACCGAAGCCGGAGGTGCACGTGACCATCCCCGCGACACCGCCCCGCTCGACCACCTTCGTGTCTCCGGTGACCACGCCGACGCCGGCCTCCCGGGCCGTCCTGGCGACGCTGTCGATCGCCCTCTCGAGGTCGGCCATCGGAAGGCCCTCCTCCAGGACGAGGGCGAGGGAGAGCGCCACCGGGGCAGCGCCCATCACGGCGAGGTCGTTGACGGTGCCCGCGACGGAAAGGGAGCCGATGTCGCCCCCATGGAAGAAGAGCGGCTGGACGGTGTGCGCGTCCGTGGTGAAGACGATGTCCCCGACCACCGCGGAGTCCTCGAGGGCGGAGAGTGGCACGTCCGAGGACCAGCGGTCCGGAAGCGTGTCACCCAGCCTCGACAGGATGACCCTGCGGACGAGGTCCATCATCACCTCTCCCCCGGCCCCGTGGGCCATCGTGACCTTGTCGGGCATGGCAGCCCATGAAATGGGAGGTATTTGAGAATATCCGCGCGCAGTGCCAAGCATCGGACCGCCGGCCGGTGCGGTGGACCTCATCGCCTCGGCCATTGTGGTCCGGCATGAACGTGCAAGCGGTCCGGTCCTGTCTGGAACGTCCGACGACGGTGCCGCATCGATTCGACCGGACCGGTTCCGAGCTCTGGCGACCTCCGATGGGTCTCCTCACCATGCTCCAGGCACGGTCTGATGCCATGGCCATCGTAAACCTTTATTACGCGGACCGCAATCGCCTGGGCGGTGAAGGCCGTTGTTCCGCGATTCCATCAGAGGGCTTGACAAGATTTTCAAGACCGACATCGACCACACCATCGCCCTCGCTATAGTCGGCGAGGGCGGCACGATGAAATCGAGCTTCTCGTACTCCCTCATCGCCTCCCAGTGCTTGAGGGAGGACACGCTTGGCATCTACATAACGCTGGAGGAGGGCTCCTCCTCCCTGCATTTCAACCTGAAATCCCTCGGCATCCCCGTCGAGGAGAGGCTGAAGATCGTCGACTACAACAGCCTGAGGCGCAAGTTCAGGGGAGAGGAGAAGCACCTGGCCTTCCTGCGCATGATCCTCTCCATCATCATCTCGTTCAAACGCCAGAACGAGGAGCGATTCAAGTACGTCGTCATCGACTCCCTCGGCGCTCTCTACTCCCTCGTGGACATAGCCGACCCGAGGCGCGAGATGTACCACTTCTTCAACACCCTCCGCGAGAACGACCTCACGACGGTCATCATCATGGAGCGCATCGGCCTCACCGAAACTTACGCGGGCGCCGAGGCCATGCTGTTCCTCGTGGACGGCGTCATCGAGCTCGGCGTCGTCGAGACGACCCAGAACGTCCGCAGATACGTGCAGGTAAAGAAAATGAGGGCCGTAAAGCACGACATGGAGAAGTTCGTCCTCGACATCGGGGACGATGGGCTCGAGGTCCTCGGGCCGCTCTACGGATACTGACGGCCGCCGCCATTCACCGCCACCCCTCTTCAAGGATGCGGCGGGGTTCGTATTACCGATCCCTTACATTGCTGCGTTGAACATTTCTTGACCGATGGCCCGGCGATGTGTGATGCCATCGACCAGGCGTTCAAGTGATGGCTCGATCCACATCGTGATCCGTGTTTCGATGTCCAGATCATGCGACACAGCACATTTCGTGCCTTTTCGGATGCTTATCAAAGTTGTAACGTTCCGATGCTGGAACTACTGGTGCTATCGCAGGGCGATCGAGGAAAAAAAGAAGGTAAATGGGCCCGGAGGCCCATTTACATCGACGCAGACCTTCCCGCTCAGGTGGCGGAGAGGTCCAGGGTGCCGTAGGCCTTGTCCTGCTGCTTGTTGATCAGGCGGAAGTGGTAGTCCTCATCCGCGGCGCCGTCGTTCTCGGCGGACCTGATCCAGATGACGTCGCCGGAGTTCACCTTGTCATCGTCGTTCACGTCCATGAAGATCACGTAGGCCGTCTCGTTCGCACCGTCGTCCTGCTCGTAGAACGTCTCGTCCCAGGTCATCAGTATCGGGTCCGTCTCGGCATCATCGAAATCGCCCTCGACGTACTTCACGATATCGAGGTCTATCTCCGAGAACCGTATGTCCTCGCCGAGCCCGTTGTCGACGGCGACCGGCGCGTACTGCGGGTTCAACAGGGAGAAGGCGACCTCGTCCGTCCCGATCGTATCGACGGAGATGATGTCTATCCTGTAGTTGTCACCCACAACTTCCTGGTTCCAGCCTATCGTCAAGGCCTGGTCCTGCCCCGTCGTGAAGCTCTGCGCCCATACGTAGAGCACGGCCGCGAGCACGACGGTTATCGCCACCATCAGGATGACGGCGATGACAGGCGATACCGCCTCGTCGTTCTTCCACATTTTCTTCCACATGTCCATATCCTCCATCGGACTCTTCTGCTGCGTCTATATCACGGTCCATATAAATATTTAACGCGGTGATATGTCACGTATATCGTTACACCATCACGCGAAACGTGCAACAGCCAACAGTGGTCCTTTCCGACGTCGTCCACCGATGGGTCGTGTTCCTCTATCGGTGAGCCAGACATCCTTATGCCTATTACATCTTCTGGTACGCTCATTTTCATCACCTGTAGAGGGGCACTACCCACCGATGCCCCGTTGGACCATGCTCGGGACTTGCGCGAGATAAGGGCGAACCAATATGATTTGGTGTGTTAGAGAGCCAAGTCGTCTTGGCGGTCGAGGTGAGCTATGTCCGAGATCATCACCGGCGGACGCCCGATGGTGGTGCCGCGATACCTAGCCGCCGAGGGAGGGGCTCGATCCCGGCGAGATCAGAACCCGAGGGACCCGTACACCGCGAGCGCCGCGGCGAAGTACGCGGCGAGGGCTCCGGAGTTCAGGAACGGGAGGCCGGCGTGGGGCTTCCCCTTGGCCACCTGCACAGCCAGGAACGCGAATCCAGCGAGGATGCCGAACATCGTCGCCAGGGCGACGACGAGGTTGCCGCCGACGCCGGCGACCGTAACGTCGGGGTCGAGCCACCTGTACGCCGACACGACGAGGACGGTGGGGATGATGAGGTCGCCCATCCCGAGGAACATGGCGTCGCGCTCCTCCCCCCTGTCGATCTGCTCCTTGATGGAGCCCTGGTCGAGGTAGCTGTACCCCTCGTCCTTGGGGATGACGAGCAGGAGCGGCAGGTGCTGCGACACCGCCTCGTCGGCGAGGTCGATCATGTGCTTCGATTGGTAGACCGCGAAGGCGTCGTAGGCCATAAGCCCACCCAGAAGGACGATGGCGGGGAGGAGGCCGAAGGAGATGCCGAACAGGGACGCGACCCCGGCCGACACCATCACCCCGACCGTATCGAGCACATACCATTCCGGATACACGAGGAGGAGACCCGTGAGCGCCGCCGCCAGCGCGGCGACCACGATGTTCTGCGGCGACAGGAGCAGGGCCAGCTCCTCCGTCGCCGAGAGCCCGCCGATGTGGATCGAGACCCAGAGCACCTGGCCGTCGTCCGTGACCACGAACAGCTCGACGGTGTCGTCGTCCCCGTCCCATTCGCCGAAGTCTGCGTCGGCGCCGGAGGCGTCGCCGACGACGTCCGAGATCGTCCAGTCGACCCGCCAGCCGCTGCCGTACCTGATGTGGACGTTGTCCCCCTCGAGCACGACGACCTCGTGCCGGTCGTTGCCCCATACGTCCTCGGCGTGGACGTACCGGATATCATTCTTATAATTCCAAACACGCTCCACGGCGAGTTCTCCGTCCATCATTCGAACGACGCTTCCGTTAACGAACAGCAGGCGTTCGCCCATGCCCTCAAGGAGGGATGGCGTGCTCTCGATGGCCGCGTCGATCTCACCACCGATGAGGTCATACGAAATGGTCTGATCGGAGACAAGCACCGCATGATCGTCCATCAACGTTCCATCGGTGAAACTCCCGTTGAAAAGATGAACAAGGGAGTCCCGATATATGTCGAACATTGATAGCGTCATGTCCATATACATGAC
>JAKEGO010000087.1 GCA_022615805.1 Thermoplasmata archaeon | reverse complement strand
AGGGGGACGGGAAGGATTTTGGCGGACCTGATCGCATGAACGTTCAATATGCGGGGACGAGCGGCGGGGACGAAGGCACCGCTGGTGCAGGCCCGCGCCTCCGGTCCTACTTCCCCGAAACGTGGTACTGGAACCCCCTCGTCGTAACGGACGCGGACGGCGCAGCGCGGTTCGAGCTGACCGCACCCGACACCATCACGACCTGGAAGATGGAGGTCGTCGCATCGACGCTCGAGGGCGACATCGGCAGCGGGGAGCTCGACATCGTCGTGTTCCAGGACTTCTTCGTCGAGCCAGACCTTCCGGTGAAGGCGGTGCTCGGGGACGAGTTCGAGCTCAGGGCGACGGTCTACAACTACCTCGACGTGCCATCCACCGTGCAGGTCGGGATATCGGCGACGGGCCTCGAGGTCGTCTCCCCGGACAACGGGTCGGCCGTCCTCGGCCCGAACTCGGTCTCGTCCGTGTCCTTCCGCCTCAGGGCGACCGACGTGGGCGACGCGACCGTCAGCCTCGACGCCACCAACGAGCACATGGCCGACGCGGTGGAGCGGACGGTCCGGGTGGTACCGAACGGGGTCGTCGAGGAGAACGTCGAGAACGGCATCCTCGAGGACACCTCGAGCGTCTCCCTGGCGGTGAACCTCAGCGAGGACAGGGTCCCCGGCAGCGAGGTCGCGTACGTCAAGCTCCAGGGGTCGATGAACGCGGTCGCCCTCGACGGCGCGGAGGAGTACATCCAGTACGTCTCCGGCTGCGGCGAGCAGAGCCTCTCGACCCTGTCGATGGACGTGCTCGCGTACCGCATGCTCGACCCGTCGCTCGGGAACGACCGAAGGCGCCAGTACGAGCAGATCGTCGTCCAGGGCCTGCTGCACGAGCTCGCGTACCTCGTGAACGACCCCGCCGGCCACGGCAGGGGGATCGTCTGGTTCCCCTCTGACCAGGGCCCGCACCCGTGGCTGACCTCCTGGGGCCTCATCACCTTCCAGGACGCGCTCGACGCCGGCTTCGATCTCGACGACGCCATCATCGATGACATGCAGGAGTTCATCGTGGCGGAACAGCACGCCGACGGATCGTTCACCTTCCCCGAGTGGGGCCTCTACGAGTACACTCCCGATGTCCTCAAGTCGAAGACGGTCGCGACGACAGCCTACGTGGCGAGGTCGCTGGCCTATTCCGGATACCAGGGATCCGCCATCGCAGAGGCGGTGACGTACATCGAGGCCCGCCTCAGCGAGGTCTGGGATGACCCGTATTCGCTCGCCATCGCGCTCATCGTCCTCGACGCCGAAGGCTCGTCCAGCGCCGCGCGGGTCGCGGACCGGCTCGAGACGCTTGCGAAGCGGGTCGGCGACGAGGTCCACTGGGAAACGGAGAGCACGATGATCGACTCCGGCAGCAGGGAATGGTTCGACTGGGGATACGGATCGAGCCCGCAGGCCATCGAGACGACGGGATACGCGGTGATGGCCCTCGACGAGCTCAGGCCCGCCCTCGCGGTCGGAGGCACCAGGTATCTGCTCGGCCACCGGACGCAGGGCGGATGGTTCTCCACCAGGGACACGGTCGTGTCCTTCCAGGCGATCTCCAGGCAGTCCATCCTCGAGGTGGAGGAGATGACGATCACGGTCAGCGTCGACGGCGTGGAGGTCTCGAGCGTCGATATCGACGCAGAGAGCGCGGACGTGACGCGCTACATCGACCTCAGGCCTTACGTCGCCGATGCCTTCGACGTCGAACTGACGAGCGAGGGCACTGGCGAGATCGCTTACCAGCTCGTCACCAGGGTGAACGTCCCCGCCAAGCCGCTCCCGCTGCCCATCGACATCGATGTTGTCCTGCCGGTCGTGAACGTGAGCGTCGGGGACGCGGTCGCCGGCACCGTGACCGTCTCCTACAACGGCACCGGGCCGCTGCAGATGATACTCGTCGAACTACCAGTGCCCGCCGGGTTCTCGCCGGACACGTCGGCCTACACCGCCCTCATCGGTCACGGAGTGGACAACGTGGAGGTCGAGGACGGCGTCGTGAGGCTCTACATCACGCCGGTGGACCCGGGGAGCACGATCGAACTTCCGTACTCGGTACGCGCGGACCTCGAGGCGACGTCCACGATGACCGGGGCCGTCGTCTGGGACATGTACGAGCCCGCGCTCAGGGCCGTCTCGGCCGAGATGGTGCTGACGGCAGCGTGAGCGACGGTCCGCCCGATGCGGCCGTCCATCGCGGCCACGGTCCCTCTCGGCGACCGGCGGGAAGGTCCAGGGGTTTCAGAAAACATATTTAAGCGTACCGCCCCGTACCGGGGCCGGATGCCGCTCCCCCGCCTGACGGCCGAGGAGAAGATACTTCTCCACCTCGCCGACTGGATGTGGTCCTTCGAGGACTACGAGCGCCCTGCAGAGGTCACCCAGCACGGGATAGCGGAGGTGACGTCCATCAAGAGGGGCTACGTCGCGATCGTCCTCGGGAAGATGTCGGAGAAGGGGAACGTGGAGGTGAGCCTGTCGCGCATCCGCGGGAAGGCCAGGAGCCAGAAGACCTACTTCCTCACCCCGCCCGGCCTCGCCGAGGCGACCCGCCTCCTCGACAGCCTCCAGGCCTGCACGGTCCTCATCGACTCGGTCGAGATACCCTTTTCCCACGCGGTCCGGTCCGGCCTCGCGCCGATGCACGTCGTGAAGGTGGCGGAGATGGCCATCGACCGCGCCCCGCCGCCGCGGTGGGCGGACATGGCGCCCGAGGCGCCCGCGGAACCCCCTGTCGACGGGCCTTCGGGTCCGATGGCGGAGCGGACGGAGGCGGCAGAGCCCGCGCAGGCGTCTCCCATCGTGGAGCCTCCCCCAGCGCCCGGGATGCAAGAGGGGCCGACGACCGCCAGCCCCGCGATGGGACCGATCGCCACCGGTGCGACCCCGGAGATGCCCGCTCACCCCGGGAGGGAGCGGCCACCGCCGCGGGCACACCGGGAACCCCCCATCGCCCGCGTGGAGCCGCCCGGGATGGAGCCGTCCATGGTCGAGGCATCGCGGTCTCTCTTGACGGTTGTCGCGTCCACTGGGTTCGTCCTCCTCCTGGTGGCCCTCTCGACGGAGCCCGGTTCGGGGGATCGTGCGTGGACCTACGTGCCCGGCCTCATGCTCCTCGCCGTCTCCCTCGACCTCGCACACAGGTCGGCGTACCAGGCCGGGCCGACCCTCCTGACCGCCTTCGTGCTCGTGCATCTCTCCTACATGGTCAGGGGGACTTCGGCCGCCGACGCCCTCGCCATACCCCTCGTCGCCGTTTCCCTGATCGTCCTGCACGTCCTATCGCCGCGGCGCCTCAGGATGCGGCTGGTGGCCATGGCCGGGACGCTGCTCGCGCTCCACGGAGCCGCGTCCGCCATCCCAGGCTCCTCGGTCGCATCGGGCCAGCCCGAGGCGTGGATGGTCCTCGGCTCCACGGTCATCCTCCTGGAATGCGGATGGCGGCTCCCGGCCGAGGCACTGCGCGGGGTGTGCCTCGGCACGGGCCTCTTCGCCCTCGCCCTGGCGCCCTTCTATTCCCTCGACAGGTTCGACGACCCACTATGGGCGCTCACGGGAGGCTACGCCGCCGCCGCGGGGGCGGCGATGATACTGCTGAGCACGACCGGGCGGCCGCTCAGGCGTGTGATGACGACGGCCGCAATGGTGGCGATCGGCACGGCGATGCTGGCCCTCGCGTGGACGCTGGCGGACCTCGGCCTGTCGACGACGGCGTTGGTGGAGGTCGCGATAGGCGTCACGGTCCTGGTCAGGGCGGCCTCATCGGCCGGCCTCAGGAGGCCATCGGACGCGACCCTCTCCGTCGCCCTGGGGGTCGCGCCGACGTTCGTGCTGGCATACGGCCTGATGCAGGCGTTGTCTTGACGGACCGCATCAGATCTCCTGCATCCCTTCCACGAGCGAGCCCTTCCCGTCGAGTTCAAGGACGAACCACTCTGCCGCGGCGTGCAGCAATCTGTCCTCCGCCTCCCCGGAGGGGACGGTACTGGCCCAGAAGGTAAGCGCTGTTGCGCGTTCCGACCGGATGACGGTCACCTCCACCTCGACGATGGTGACGTCCTTTCCTTCGACGATGCGGTACCTCCCCCTGAACCGGGGCGGCATCGAGTCGTCGACGACGTCCTTGTCGATCCCGGGCGTCGCCTTCCACCAGGTGTGGACGAGCTGCGAGACGACGAGGTCGTCGGCGTCGGAGGTCAGCGTGAACGAGCGTTCCATGGCACCACGCGAATGGAGGGGTGCGGTGATAAGGGTTGCTGAAGGGCTCGCCCCCGAAGGCGGGCAGGGCTTCAGGGCAGCGGTCAGGCGCGTGGACTAGGTCGCCACCGGGTGGCCCCTGCGAACCCCGATGGGCGTTGGCGAGCCGACGGCGAGCCAACGGTCCCTCGTCCTTTCAAGACGAGAGAACGCATCGTTCTCGATTACTGAGATCGGGAGCAGGATCATATTTATGAACTTCAGATGGGCCGGAAGACATGAGGATCTGGGACATCGCCCCGGAGAGGCTCTGCAGGAGCCACCTCCTCGGGGAACACAGGGAACTTCACGCGATCTGGGCCATCCTCACCCTGGGGAAGACGGGATACAGGAACCACCCGGAAACGAGGAGGTGGAACGGGAGGCTAGCCGCCCTCTACGCCAGGCACGAGGCCCTTGCCGGGGAGATGCTCAGGAGGGGTTACCGGCACATGAGCCCCCTCGACGCGGCGGAAGCGACCGGAGGTTCCGAGCAGACGGCCTTCGTGGACACGCCCGAGGAACAGGTCCGGATCCTCGCGGCCAAGGGATGCGGGTGCGTCGTGTGGCAAGCTCCCCGAGGATGATGCATCGGATCGCGGTCGATGGCGGACGGAGGAACGACGGAACGGGCTCGATGTCACCGGCGTGGGATATCGCTCACCTGTAGACGTTCAGGTTCTCCTCGGGCTCCCTCGCCGCCTTGCCCCTGCTCGAATGCTTGATCGGCCTCTTCTGGTCGGCCCGCCGGCCAATGAAGGAGATGTCATGCCTGGCTAGCCGAAGGAAGGTGGCATCGGGCAGGACGTCCTTCGCGAGTATCCCCTTGGATACCAGCCTGGCCACGGTCAGTTCCACACGTTTCCGCGGGAGGTGGAGCTCCTCGATCAGCTGTTCCATCGAGACGGGGTACTTCTCACGGACCATCCTGATGATCCGCGCCTGCAGGCTGCTGGACTCGATCTGGATGGTCATCGCTCACTCCCATCGCCTGTACAGCCGGTGCTCGACGTCGAACTGGTCGAGGGCCTTCCCGACGATGTGCCGGACCATGTCCTCGAGGGTCTCCGGGCGCGAATACGTGGTGATGACCGGTGGTAGGACGACGGCGCCGGCCCTGGTGGCGCGTGCCATGTTCTCGATGTGGACCAGGCTCAGGGGGGTCTCGCGGGCGACGAGCACGAGCTTCCGCCGCTCCTTCAGGCAGACGTCCGCGGCGCGGACCAGCAGGGTCTTGGAGATGCCGTTGGCGATCTCGGCGAGGGTCGCCATGCTGCAGGGGACGACGATCATGCCCATCGTGCGGAACGATCCGGAGGATATCGGCGCGAAGAGGTCGGCGTCGTCGTGGACGATGTCGGCCATCGCCTCAAGACCATCCCGCTGGACGCCCGTCTCGTGCTCCATGAGCTCGATGGCCACTTCGCTGGCCACGAGATGCGTCGCGACGCCCGCCTCGCGGAGGGCGCGAAGGGTCTCGAGGGCGAGGGCCTGCCCGGAGGCGCCGGTGACGCCGACGATGATCCTGCGTTCTGCCATCGCCATGCCCCGGTCAGAGCACCGTCACGGTGCCTTTGTCAGCGTCGACGGCGAGCCTGTTGCCCGTGGCGAGCTTCCCTATGTCGATGCCGTCCACGCAGGGGATACCCGCGAGGATCGCACCGGTGGCGACGATGGTCTCGGTCTCCCGGTTCACGATGGCCGCGGGGCCGACGCCGTTCTTCGCCAGGCCGTAGATGACGTACGAGCCGACGGTCGAGCCCTTCCCGTTGGGGAAGACAAGGACCTTGCCGGTCACGCTCTGGCCCTCCAGCGGGTGGCCCTTCTCTATGACGACGCCCGTCTGCGCGTCGATGCCACCGTAGAAGCCGATGGGGT
>JAKEGO010000086.1 GCA_022615805.1 Thermoplasmata archaeon | reverse complement strand
CACCACGATGACGGTGTTGACCTTCCTCCGCGCGAGGTTCCTGACGCCGAGGATGAAGAGTATCCTCTTCCTCGCCGCGATCACGGCCAGCGCGCCGAAGGCGAGGGCAACGAGGAAAAGCAACTGGTAGGCCGGGGACATGGGTTCACTCGCCCTTCGACGTTCTTCGCCATCCGCGCTTTCCGGTGGGCTGCGGAGCGGCCTCGTCCTGCGGCCTCGTGCCGCATGCGGCGCCGCCGTTGGAGCTGTCCTCCTTGATGAGCCCGCTGTCCATCCTGATTATCCTGTGCGCCCTCTCCCCCACCTCGGGGTTGTGCGTCACGAGGATGAACGTCTGTTCGTTCTCCTGGTTGAGCCGGCAGATGACGTCCATCACCTCGTCGGAGGTCCTGGTGTCGAGGTCCCCGGTCGGCTCGTCCGCGAAGACGATCTTCGGTTCGTTCACGAGGGCACGCGCGATGGTCACCCTCTGCCTCTGCCCTCCCGAGAGCTCCGCCGGCCGGTGCTCGGCCCACCTGCGCAGGCCCACCATATCGAGCGTGTCCATCGCCCTGACCCGGGCTTCCGAGGGCCTGATGCCGGACACGAGGAGCGGAAGCTCGACGTTCTCCACGGCGCTGAGGACCGGCAGGAGGTTGTAGAACTGGAAGACGAATCCCATGTTCCTCGCCCGGTAGTCGGTCTTGCTGTTGTCGTCGAGCCTCGTGAGGTCGACGCCCTCGACGAGGACCTTGCCCGAGGTGACGTCGTCGAGCCCGGAGAGGCAGTTGAGCAGGGTGGTCTTGCCGCAGCCGGAGGGCCCCATGATGGCGACCATCTCCCCCTTCTCGACCTTGAGGTCGATGCCCCTGAGGGCCTCCACTCTGAGCTTCCCGGTGTCATACGTCTTCACGAGCCTTCGGGATTCGATGATCGGCATCGCAACACTCCCCAGCAGGCGAGGCGGGCGCCCTTATTTAACCGTTTTCCAAATCATGTACCTATGCTCGTTCGGAAGGCCGTGGGAGTCCGGCTTACGGCATCGAGGGTCGCCGGTGAACTGGGCTGGTTACAGCACCCCTTCTTCCGGCTCCAGGGTCGGCGCCCCCGTCCGGGCGTTCCCGTCCGCGGACCGGGCGACCGCATGTCCTTCCCGGGAGCGGGCCCCGGGGATGCCGGGTCCGCTACGCGGAGGGGCCCGGAAAGGTTTATATCTCCACATGCGAATGATGAATCCGGTGGAGAAGGTGGAGGACGGCGAGGACGTCGGGCAGTTCTTCTGGTCGGACGAGGAGAGGGTCGAGTTCATCTCCGACGTGAGCGAGCATCCCGCGCAGCGGAGGCGCTGGGCGGAGAGGTCACCGAGGCGCGTGGCGCCTCGCATGACGGTCCCGCGGAAGGGCTCCGGAAAAAGGGGCGGGAGGGGCGCGTACGCCGCCGGACGCCGCGAGCCGACCCCGCAAGAGATCTACGAGCAGGTGAGGAAGGAGGCCAGGGGCCGATGGTCGGGCTACGGAGGCGCGCGCGGCGGCACCGGCAGCACCGCCCACATCGTTCGCGGTGTGGCGCCCACGGGGAAGGACACCATGTCCGCTACCGCGTCCTGGGAGAAGGGCACCGGGAACCGCGCACTGAGGGCGGGGGGCGTGATGTTCATCCTTCTCGCTCTCATGGTCCTCTACGTGTTCATCGTCAAGGGCGGCCTCCTCTGACCGGCCACCCAGGTCGGGGCTTGCCTCCCGCACCGGCGCGGGTCATCCGTCCCAGCGGCCGACCGCCCTGAGCTTCCTTTCCACCGTGTGCCTTTTATCGCGGCGGTCGTCGATCTTCACCGTCGTGAATATGCGGACCGACCCCTGCTCCGCGATCGCGTTGTGCGCGGCGCGGACGGCGTCGAGGGCCGCGTCGAGGTCGGGCGCCTCTATCGTGGTCTCCATCGGGCCGACGTATATCCTCAGGCCGGTCGCCTCCAGGGCATCGATCGCCTTCGCGACGTACTTGCTGAGCGACGGCCCCTTGTCGATGGGGAACGTCGATATGGAAGCTACGATCATCACATCGCCTCGGCGAGGGGGTTGCCGACGTCCGGATTTAACCTTTTGCCGAAATGGATGCCATTCGTGACCGGGCGTGCCGTCTTCGCGATAATTATTATACCGTCCGACCGATGCGGGAGGGATGACCGACGTCGACCTAGTCATCACTGCATCGCGGCTCGTGACGCCGAAGGGGCCTGCGCCGTTGACGGGGGACCGCCTCAGGGACCTGCGCGTGGTTGGCGACGCCCTCGTGGCCGTCGACGACGGCGTCATCGTCGACGCAGGCGAACGCGACGCCATCGAGCGCCGCTACGGCGCGCTCGCGAGGCTCGACCTCCCGGGGCAGGCCATCGTCCCTGGCTTCGTCGACCCGCACACGCACGCGCTGTTCGTCGGCTCGAGGGCCGACGAGGTCGTCCTGCGCCAGGAGGGGCGTTCCTACATGGAGGTCCTCACGGCGGGCGGGGGCATCCTCAGGACCGTCAGGGCCGTGCGGGCGGCGAGCGACGGCGAGCTCATAATGGAGACCCTCGAGCGCCTCGACAGGATGCTCGCTCACGGCACGACGACGGCCGAGGTGAAGACCGGCTACTACCTACAGCCCGAGGGCGAGCTCCGCCTCCTCGAGGTGATCGGGAGCCTCGACCACCCGGTGGATATCGTGCCGACCTTCATGGGCGCACATGCCGTCCCGCCGGAGTTCGAGGGGAACGCCCCAGGGTACATCGACTCCCTCCTCGGCGTCATCCCGAGGGCCGCCGCCATGGCATCGTTCTGCGACGTCTTCTGCGAGGCCGGAGCCTTCGACCTCGAGCAGAGCAGGCGCGTCCTCGAGGCCGCCCGATCGGTCGGGATGGGTCTCAAGGTCCACGCGGACGAGATCGAGCCGCTGGGCGGCGCCGGCCTGGCCGCGGAGCTCCGTGCGAGGAGCGCCGAGCACCTCCTCGCCGCCTCCGAGGAGGACCTTAAGGCGATGGCACGCGAGGGTGTCGTCGCCGTGCTCCTCCCCGCCACATCGTACGTGCTCATGAAGGGTCGCTACGCGGACGCCCGCCGGATGATAGAGCTCGGGCTGCCGGTCGCCCTGGCGACGGACCTCAACCCTAACTGCTGGTGCGAGTCGATGCAGACGGTGATCAGCCTCGCCGTCTACAAGATGAGGATGCACCCTGACGAGGCGCTCGCGGCCGCCACGCTGAACGCTGCCCACGCCATCGACATGGCCGACGACGTCGGCAGCATCGAGGTCGGGAAGCGGGCGGACATCGTCGCCATCGACGCGCCCGACCACTTCCACATCCCCTACCGGCTCGGGGGTAACATCGTCACCCACGTCATCAAGGGCGGCGACATCGTCGTCGACAGGAGGATGGCGCCTTGCTTCTGAGGGAGGCCCTCCCGTGAAGGTCAGGAAGAGGTACGGGATGAAGGAGAAGCGGTTCTGGAGGGATGTCGCGCCCTATGCCGAGGCGTTCGGCGTCGAACTCCACGGAGGCAAGTTCGAGGTCGCCGAGACCGACGGCCCGCGCGTATACATCCTCGACGGCACCCCCATCGTGCTCGACTTTGGCGACGGCGCGGGGGAAGGTCCGAGTGGCCATGCGCCGGCCTTGGTGGGCATCCTGCGGCATCCCCCGACCCGACGGTACGTCACCGTCGACCCCGGAGCGGTCAGGTTCCTGGCAAACGGCGCGGACGTGATGGCCCCCGGCATCGTGGACGCCGATCCGGGCATCCGGGAGGGCGACGTCGTTTGGGTCAGGGAGCAGGTGCACGGGAAACCGCTCTCCGTCGGCAGGGCGCTCCGACCCGGCACGGAGATGGTCCGCGGCCAGGGGAAGGCGGTCGAGGTCTTCCACTACGTCGGGGACCGATTGTGGAAACTGTTCGAATGAGGCGGACGTCGGGGCATCGTGCCGAATGTCCCTTTTCATCGGGTCCGTCGCGCGAGCGCGATGTCGAGGCACCACTGGTCCTCCGCGGGCGACACCGACCGCACCAGATGGGGCGCCAGATCGACGACGCGCGACGACAGTGGTCCCCTCGCCCGGGCGATGGCCGCGTCGAGGCCGTCCCTCACGACCAAGATGTACAGGTGGATGGTCCCCGCGTCCACGACCTCCGCTGCCGCCGCCAGGAAGTCCATCGCCGCGGTTGGGTGGTTCATGACCACCCTGTCGGCGCGGAGCCCGTCCCTCGCCATCGAGGGGACGACCTCGGCTGCGTCGCCCTCCATCACGTCGATGCGGTCGGCCAGCCCGTTACGCTGGGCATTGGTCCGGGCCAGCGCGACGGCCGCGGGGTTCAGATCGACCGCCCTGACGGTGCACCCCTTCCGCGCCAGATGGAGCGAGAAGGGCCCTACGCCGCAGAACATATCGAGGACGACCTCCCCCGCGGCCGCCATCGACGCGACCCTCTCGCGCTCGTGCGCGAGGCGCGGCGAGAAGTAAGCGTTCCTGACATCGACCTCGATGTCGAAGCCGCTCTCGCGGACGACGCTCCGCGGGTTGTCCGGTCCGGCCAGGAGGACCAGGTCCGGGGTCCTCAGGTCGCCCTCGATGCCGCGGGTGAGGTAGACGGTCCGCACCCTTGGGTGGCGCTCTACGATGTCTCCAGCCTCTGTGGCCCCGCCCTCCCTGAGGACGGCGATCTCGCCGAATAGGTCGTAGGCGATCCGTTCCTGCGGTTCCCTCACCTCGAAGGGCATCACGCCCGGGAGGGCCTCGATCCCCTTGCGGCGGAGGAGGTCGAAGCCCGCCTGGATGTCCGTCACGGGTATCGCGAGCCGTTCGAAGGTGCCGTCCACCGGCCGTGCAGGGTCCTCGACGGCTATCTTCACGGCCTGGGCGGCTTCCCTGAGGCCTGCGTCCGCGAGCGCCTTCCTCGCGTCCTCCGACGCGTGGAGCGGGACTGCCATGTACGGAAGGTCCTTTCTCATAGCGGAGGTGACTTGTCGTTGGAAGTATAAAAAACAGGTGATTTGGCGGAATGAGCGGTTTTTCGCGCTGTTACCGCCGTTCCGGCCGCGTTTCGGGCTCAATATATCGGCGGTTCCCGGTACTCCCCGAAGGCGTCCCTCAGCACCGAGCAGATCTCTCCGAGGGTGGCATGCGCCCTGGCTGCGGCCATTATGGGCTCCATCATGTTGGCATCGCCTTCAGCGGCTCGCCGCAGGTCGGCCAGCCGGTTCTGGACCGCCTCGGCGTCCCTGTCGCCCCGGTATCGCCGGAGGCGCTCGGCCTGGCGCCGCTCCGACTCCTCGTCCACCATGAGGATCGGGATGTCCGAGCGCTCTCCCGAGAGATACTCGTTCACCGAGACGACGATGCGCTCCCGATCGTCGATCGCCCTCGTCTGGCGGTAGGACGCCTCGGCTATCTCCCTCTGGAAGAAGCCGGACTCGATGGCCGGGATGACCCCGCCGAGGGTCTCGATGCGGTCGAAGTAGCGGTATGCGTCCTCCTCCATCCTGTCGGTGAGCCACTCCACGTAGTACGAGCCTCCGAGGGGGTCGGCCGTGTGGGTGACGCCCGACTCGCAGGCGATGATCTGCTGGGTCCGCAGGGCGATGGTGACGGCCATCTCGGACGGGAGGGCGAGCGCCTCGTCGAGGCTGTTCGTGTGGAGCGACTGGGTCCCGCCCAGCACCGCGGCCAGGGCCTGCATCGTCACGCGGACGACGTTGTTGAAGGGCTGCTGCGCGGTCAGCGATACCCCCGCGGTCTGGGTGTGGAACCTGAGCCACCACGAGCGCGGCTTCCTCGCGCCGAAGGTCTCCCTCATCTCCCTGGCCCAGATGCGCCTCGCGGCGCGGTACTTGGCGATCTCCTCGAAGAAGTCGTTGTGCGCGTTGAAGAAGAACGAGAGGCGGGGGGCGAAGGCGTCGATGTCGAGCCCCCTGTCCACGCCTGCGCGGGCATAGGCCAGGCCGTCGGCCAGGGTGAACGCAAGTTCCTGGACGGCGGTGCTGCCCGCCTCGCGTATGTGGTAGCCCGAGATGGAGATCGGATTCCAATTGGGCGTGTGCTTCATCCCGTACTCGAACGTGTCGACGATGAGCCGCATGGACGGTTCGGGAGGGAAGATCCACGACTTCTGCGCGATGTACTCCTTGAGGATGTCGTTCTGGATGGTCCCGCCGATGGTCCTCGCGTCGACCCCCTGGGATTCCGCCGTAAGGATGTAGAAGCCCCAGATCACTGCTGCCGGGCCGTTGATCGTCATCGATGTGGTGACCTTCCCGAGGTCGATCCGGTCGAAGAGGACCTGCATGTCCTCGAGGCTCGACACCGCGACACCGCACTTGCCGAACTCCCCGCGGGATTCTGGCTGGTCGGTGTCGTAGCCGTAGAGGGTCGGGTAGTCGAAGGCGACGCTGAGGCCGGTCTGCCCCTGATCGAGCAGATAGCGGTACCGTTCGTTGGTCTCGTGGGCGTTGCCGAATCCGGAGAACTGCCGCATAGTCCAGAGGCGTCCGCGGTACATATTGGGATGGACGCCACGGGTGAACGGGTACTCCCCGGGGAACCCGAGCCTCCCGAGGTAGTCGGAACCCTCGACGTCGAGAGGGGTGTAGAGCGCCTTGATCTCGCGCTCGGAGAGGTTGACGAAACGGTCCCTGCCGTCCTTCCGTTTCGCGAGGACCTCGTCGAGCCATCGCCTTTCGCGCTCCTCGATGCGCTTCAGTCCGTCATCCTTCCTTCCCATCGGCCTTCACACCTTGAGGGACCAGACCCACGAGCGCCGGGCCGGGTCGAACTCGCCGTTCAGCCTCTTCCTGTGCTTCAGGAGCATCAGGACGCGCACGGCGCGCTCCGCGCATTCGGCCCCCCTGCCGTCGAGCGTCTCCTGGACATCTTCCGTCGTCCTTGAGGTCCCGTCGGCGAGGATCTCGAGTATCGCGTCGGCGACCTTGTCGTCCTGGGTCACGCTGCGACAAAGGAACTAGGATATTAAATAACGTTCGCCGACGCCGAAGGACCGCCGGGAAGGCGAACCCCGAGAGCATGCCATACAAACAGTTATTTACGTGCGAAGCCTGACCAACGGCGATGAAGGCCGACCGCCCGACGATCATGATGGCCGCGATGTTCATCCTCACGTCCGTCATTGCCCTCACGATAACGCCGGTCTTCGTCAGCGAGGGGATGCAGGCCTTCGAGGATGAGGACAACGTCGCGATACCGCTCTACTACATCGGCGTCATCCTACTGTTCACGGCGATCATCCTCGTCCTCATCAAGAAGGGCTACAAGCGACTCTTCCACGGCGTCGTCGTATTCGCCTTCTTCGTCACCATCAGCTACGTCCTTAGCCCCTTCGTCTCGGCCCTCATGAGCCCGCCCCCCGAGGAATGGAAGGAGGTCCGGGGCCTCGAGGGCGTCGTCGATGTCGAGATGCTCGACCTCGACGGCGATGGCAGGGACGAGATCGCGGTACTGAAGGACGATGGAACGTTGGTTATCCGATCAAGATCGAGGGTCCTGGAAAGACAGGATAATGTAAGTTGTATCTCTATCATCAATTATCGATTCAGATTCAATCCAGACGCTCTGGCGATCATCAAGGATGGAGAACTCGCATGGATAACGATGCAGGACGGTGAGATAACGCTTTGGGGTTCCGGAAGAGCGGTTACTTTCATACAGTCCGGGATCGTCGATGATGATCCAGGGGGTCTTCTTCTGGTCAATGATACCGCCGTCATGTATATTGACAT
>JAKEGO010000085.1 GCA_022615805.1 Thermoplasmata archaeon | reverse complement strand
GGCCGCCGCCCCCAGTTCCCCGCGGTGCCTCCCCAGATGGCCTCGACCTCCAGGCCCGCCATGGAGTGCATGAGGCGGAGCTCCGGCGCGGTGAAACCGCGCTCGCTGACGACGAGGGTGCGGCCGCCCCCGAGTTCGACGCCGATGTCGTGCGTCTCCGAGAGGGTCGCGGGGTCCCATCTGCCCGACTCGACGTCCTCGGGGCCATGATGCCGGGCCATCCTCGTCGCGTTGAGACATGTGAGTAGGAGCGGCGTCCCCGGGCCCATCACCCCGGCGATGTTCCTCAGTATGGCGATGTCGTGCGAGAGAGGGTCGTCCCCCGTGCCGAGCAGCCCGAAGGCGCCCTCGCAGACGCAGATGGCGGCGTCGAAGGGCACGCCCCCGGTCGAGCGCAGGAACGCCGGGTCGGAGGCGAAGGACGTGGCGTCGGCCTTGACGAACGTCGCGGAGCCACCTGAGCGTCCGACCTCGTCGCTCGCGGTCGCAAGGGCCTTCGCGGCCTGCGCGAGCATGCCACCGGACAGGTCGATCCCGACGACGCGGTACCCGCGCCTGGCCAGCTCGACGGAATGCCTTCCCGTGCCGCACCCAACGTCGACGATCCTGGCTCCCGATCCGAGGCCGAAGAGGTCGAGCATGAAGTCGACCTCGACCACTGTCGCCTTGACGAAGACGTTGTCCATGTAGTCCGGGGCATGTTCGTCGAAGAAGGACTCCCACTCGCTACGCTGGGTCATCCCGCTGAACCCCCGACCATCCGGGCGAGGTGGTCCCCGGCGATCCGCCCCTCGATGCCTCCGAGGCCCTTCAGGTATTCGAGGATGTCCCGGTCGGTAAGGGAATGCGTTGTGCGGAGCCCCCTGACGATCCTGTCGAGATAGTCCGTCGACGGGGGTTCGCATGGCTCCGAACCGTCGTCCCAGCTCGCCGTGAACGTGATGACGGGCGTGCCCTCAATGCGGTCGAGGAGCACCAGGCGGTTGTACCAGCCCCCCCATGGCATGATGTCCTCCCCGTCCTCCAGGGTCCCGGAGAGGTCTACCCCGAAGGCGCCATCGCTCGACACCTTGTTCTCCATGAGGAACACCTCCTCGAACTGTTCCCTCGAGACGAGGTATCGTTTCCCGAGGGTCGCCCCCCGGGCCTCGCGCCTCTCGATGAAGGCCACGCCGCCCTTCCATCGGTCCGAACGCTTGGCGAAGTACATTCTGTGGTCTATGACCAGCGGCTCGCTGGTCATGGGCGGTGAGCGGTCTGTGCAATCCCTGATGTACTCCATGAAACGGTCGGCGTCGAGGTTCGACCCGTAACAGGCGTACCAGACGAGATCCACGGGACGGCATGCGTCGGAGGGCCTATCACACTTTCGTCTCCGGGGTCGGGCGATGGCGGACCAGGTTCGGCATGCGAAGCCATTCAGGGCGCGTCTTCCACAGGCTAATCCCCCGCCCTCAACGCCCTCTTGAGCTTCCGGTAGCACGCGTCCAGCGCTTTCTCCGCCTTCCTGTCCAGGTCCTTCCGGGGGAGCCGGCGGTAGACGTTCGAATAACCCCTCCTCTCTCCCCCGCGCCGCTCCTTGTACACCAGGCCGGCGGCCGCGAGCTTCTCGAGCGCCCTGTAGGTCGTCGACCGGTCCCTGTCGATCCTCTCCGCCAGGTCTCCCGCGGTCGCGGCCTTCCCCTCCTCGAGGGCGCGGAGCGCGTTGAGCTCGGTGTCGTTGAGGTTGAACATGCACCTGACGAGGTCCATACACGTGAACGTGCCGTCCTCGAGCCTCCCCGAGACGGACAGCAGCCCCTCGATCATCCGCGACCCTCCTCAGCGTTCGTCCGCCTCAGACGAACAGGTTGATGTTCCCCTCGCGGGCCGCGTCCAGATACGTCCCGACGCCGCCGATCTCGGAGAACTCGGGCATGAGGTCCTCCTTCTTGACGCCCATGAGGCCCATCGTCATCTCGCAGGCGACCATGCGCACTCCGAGTTCTGACGCGTCGCGGATGAGCTCCTCGAGCGGGGCGACGTTCCCCTTCCGCATCATGCGCCTTATCATCATCGCGCCCATGCCGCCCATGTTCATCCTCGACAGCCTCGCCTTCGCCGGTTTCCCCTTCCGCACGAGCCTCAGCCCCCAGAACGTGGCGAATATGGTCACGTCCATCCCCTTGGCCGCGGCGCCGTTGGCCACTATGAAGGCGGCCATCGCCTTGTCCATGTCCCCCGAGTGGAGGATCATCGTCATCGATCTCTCTGACATGCGATCACCCCTTCCTTATCGTGATGGTCCACCTTCCGCCCTTCTCCACGACGGAGACGACCTCGTCGCCCGTGTCGCGCATCGCCTGCGGTATCTCGTCCTTCGACACCGCGTGGTCGCCCTCCACGACGAGCACCTGCCCCTTCGCCATCCTCCGCATCGCCTTCCTCGTCTCGATCAACGGTTTCGGGCAGTTCATGCCCATGGTCGATATCCTGATCTCCTCTGTCATCCCTTCTCCTCCTTTGTTGCTTCCACGAGCCTCAGAACGTCATCGTGACGTCGTGCTCCACTATCAGCCCGGCGAGTCCGGCCTCGTCGATGATGCGGGCGCCGTCGAGCAGCTCATCCTCGCGTATGCCGCGCTCCTCCATTGCGCCCCTCATTACGAACAGTTTCCCCCCGAGGTCGATAAAGACCGCGGCCTCGTCGTAGTTGTTCGGCAGGCCGAGTCTGCTCGTGTCCTGCGCCTTCACCGCCATTGATGCGCCGTCGTCGACGAGGACGAGGGTCGTGTCGACGCCCTTTGACAGCGCGGAGCTCGCCATGAGCATCGTCCCGAAGGCATCGTCGTCCCTGCCATACGTCCCGTGCGCCGCGATAATGAGTACATTGCGTGCCATCGGCTCAGCCCCCGAAGGTGATGACGCGGTCGGACGCCCGCACCTGGTCGATGAAGCGGAACGACCCCGTAACGTCTATCCCCTCGTTCATGTCCTCCTTCCCGAGGTCCCGCGCCTCCGTGCACCTCTCGCACTGGTTGACGGTGACGCCACGCTCGATCGCCGACCGCAGCCACTCCCCCGGGTTGTTGTAGTCCTTGTCGCCGGTGATGTGGCTCGTCCAGCAGCCGTCGAGGTAGAGGAAGACGTTGACCTTGTACCCCTTCCGCCTGGCGGCGAGCGCCGTCTTGAAGGCCATGTCCGCGGCCTCAGACACGTAGGGCCCCTTCGTGAGCAGTATCGTCAGCGTGCGCGGCTCGCCCTCGTTCAGACGACCACCACCCTGTCCCATAGCGCCATCACGTGCTCGACGAGCGACGGGTACGGCTTGTTCGTCACCTCTACACCCTCCATCACGTCGCCCTCGGCGATGCCGGCGGCGAGGAGGTGGTCCCGGCTCGCCATCGCCCTGGCGCCCCCGGCGATGAGCCGTGCGAACAGGTCTGCCGCGGTGTTCCTCGCCCCCTTCTTGGCGAGCCATATCCCGTCGCTGAGCAGGAAGAACCCGACCGCGTCGCCCCTGCCACGCGCCGCGGCGGCCGTCCTGAGCGCGGTCTCGACGAGCCCGGACTCCAACGGCGCCTTCGTCAGCACGAAACCGATGCGGATGCTGCCCTCGTTCCCTGTCATCCCCGGACGCTCCAGCGAATTAGTTGTGCATTGTTATGGCACAACAAAACACAAATGGTAGCCCGCTACTTAAGGGTTTTCCCGACGCATTCAGGGCGGGGGCGCGCTCGACCCGGACCCAGGGACCAGGGCCGGCGCTCCGGTCACTCACCGCGTTCGCGTCTGTCAGAGACCCGGACCCACACCTTCAGGGCCTGCCCCGCGAGGGGGTGGTTGAGGTCGAAGGTGACCCCGTCCACGGTGACGTCGATGACGGTCGCAGGAGCCTTGCCGCCGCTGGGCAGCTCCAGCTCGAAGGTCTGGCCGCGTTTGAGCGCCATCCCCTCCGGGAACCGCTCCATCGGTATCTCCACGACGAGGTCGTGGTTGATGGTCCCGAAGGCGTCCTCGGGCCTGATGGTGACCGTCCTCTCCGCGCCGGCCTCCATCCCCTCGAGCGCCCTCTCGACGCCCGTCAGGATCTGGCCCGCGCCGACGACCACATCCATGGGCTCCCCTTCCGTCGACTCCAGAATGGTCCCGTCCGTAAGGGCGATCCTGTACTCGATGCTCACCGTGTCTCCTGCCTTGATGGGCATTGTGTCACCCTCGAGGTCGCCCGCGCGGCGAAAAGAACGTTCGTCGTTCGCGTTGGCTCCAGGGAGCCGCCGTGCGTGCGTTCCGTTGAACAGGACGCCGGTCACTATTTAAGGATATTGTTCGCGCGATCCATCGCGATGTGCGGTCATCCCGGGGCGGGTAAGGAGGGGATCCGGATGAGCCTCACCGATGGTTCAAGGCCGTTCGATGGACGCCTTCGATGTACCACGCGCCCATGTCGTTCGATGAAACGCGACGGTGCGTGCGGTCCCCGAAAGGGGGTGGCGCCCCTCGCAACGATTAGGACGATGTCGGGTCACCTTCGTACGCTCGCGAGCGCGGTCTCGATGAACTCCACCTTCGCCCTCGTGTAACCATCCCTGTCGTCCCGGTACCTGGTGGCGAACGCCCTCTTGGCGCATTCGTAAGCGCCGGCGAGACCACCGTCCCTCCTAAGGAGGTCCCTGAACGCGAGGTGCTTGGCCCAGGTCACGGAGCCCGTCTCCACGAGATGCGCGTGGAAGAGGCGCTTGCCCCCCTCGCGCCGGAGAAGGAACGTCCGGTCGGGATCCGCCGAAACGTTGGGGTCGCGCTCGTATCCGGCGCCCCCGAGATGCTGCGCCGCTTCCGCCACCGCCCGCATCGAGGGGAGGCCGACCAGCATATCGATCACGGGCTTCGAACCGAGGCCCGGGACGGCGGTGCTCCCTATGTGCTCGACCCGTGCATCGAAGCCGTCGAGGACCCTGAGGACCCTGTCCCGCTCGGCGACGAACATGGACGGCCACGAAGGGTCGTAGGCGGTTATGATGACCGGTTCGGACATGGTCCCGGTCATGCGGACCGCGAAGATAACGCTTTCCATCCGCGCAGCACGCCCGGAGAAGAAAGGAACGGTCCGTTGTCCCCCGGAGCTCGATACTCGTCCATCGTCCCCATCTGGAACCTGTCCTCTGGCGCGCCGAACCTGGACCTGATCGCACCGGCGCCGTCCCTACCCTCGAGGTCGACCCCCATCCACACTCCCCAGATCATATCGATCGGCCGGTACCCCGCGTCGACGAAGCCCCGATGGCACGCCTCCCTTGATGACCGGCAGTGGGTCGCCATCCCCGGCGCGAGCCGCCGCCCCATCCCCT
>JAKEGO010000084.1 GCA_022615805.1 Thermoplasmata archaeon | reverse complement strand
GATCGCGAGCACCGCCGTGCCCCCGGCGTACTCGATCACGCTGGCGTTGACCTCGACCGGGATGCGCCCGCCTTCCCGGGAGAGGATCTCGATCTCGTATCGGTCCGGTACCTGCTCGCCGCGGAGGCGCCTCTCGTACCTGTCGACGAGCATCCCCCTCTGCTCCGGCACGACGAACTCGAGGAAGAGAGTGTCGTAGGGTTCCGCGCCCTTCGCTCCGGTCATCGCCTTCGCGCGGGCGTTCATGAACCGGACGATCCCCTCCTTGATGATGATGATGCCGTCGTTCCCCTGCTCGACGACCGTCGAATACTTCTTCTCGCTCTCGAGGAGGGCGTCGAGGGCGAGCTTCCTGCCGATCGCGACGGAGGCCTGGTTGACGAGCGCCTCGATCAGGTCCGAATTGCCAAGCTCCCGCACCCGCGCCACGATGACCACGGAACCTAGGAGCTCCCCCCGGTTCACGAGGGGCGCCTCGAATATCCCGCCGATCCGGAGCAGCCCCTCCACCGGGCCGATGGCGGCCTTCGGGAAGCGGCCGCTCAGGAGGTCGTGCAGGCTCCCCTCGAGCCGGCGGATGTGGGGGCGTGATGTGGAGGGCCTGAGGTTCTCCCTTATCGGGAACCTGAGCCCGACGAGCTCGACGCCGAGCATGCCGAGGCATCTCTTCAAACGCCCGTCCACTCCGAAGGCGGCCCTCACCTGTGCCTCGTCCGTGCTCGCGTCGTACGACAGGACGAACGTGTACCCCTTCTCGACGTGGACGCCGACCTTCTCCGCCAGGAACTCGTAGATGTCGACCTCCGGCGGGAGGTCGACGTACTCCATCGCCATCTGCGACAGCAGCGCGAGGTCGTGGAAGTACCTCCTCTCCCGCTCGAGGGCGCGCATCCGCTCGGAGACGTCCCTTCCCAGGAGGACGACGCCGCGGACCTCGCCCATCTCGTCCCGCACCTGCGAGGCGGTGAACCACATCGCGACTGAACGCTCCTTCGCGTCCATCAGCGCCGCCTCGAAGGCGCCCGGCCCCTTGCCCCGGACGAGTGCCCGGTGCCAGTCGCTGCCCGGACTCTCTCCCTCCACCGATGCGAACAGGGAGGCGATCGAGCGCCCGCGGAGCGCGCTCTCGCGGACGCCCAGCAGATCGCGGGCAGCCCTGTTCGATTTGACGATCGAGCCGTCCGTGTCGACCAGGAAGAGGAGGTCGGACATGTCCTCCGTGATGTTCTCGGCCGCGGTCGTCGGGCTGATCTTGAAGAGCTCGTACCTCGAGGTCCCGTACGCGATGAAGAAGCTGCTGAACGTGAACGAGGTGATCGTGAGCTCGGGGATCCTGCCGAAGGCGAGCGGCCATATCCCCTCGAAGAGTACGCCAAGGGCGACAGGTATCGAGAGGCCCACCAGGACGAACTTCGCCTGGGACCTCTTCTGTCCGGTCGAGCGGCGGTAGTGCTGGTAGCAGAGCAGGATGGCGAACAGGGCGGTGGCGACGAGCCAGATGGCGAGGATGCGCCCGAGGTGCGGGCTGCCGCCGCGCTCGTAGGTCCACCCCCACGACGCCTCGACGGGGCCGCCCGTAAGGGCGCCGGTGAAGAGCTCGATGAGGCCGAACGCGACGGCGGGTCCCCAGAGCATCAGGGCCGACCACCGTGTGCGCAGGAGGTCGTGGCGCTCGGAGAACTCGATGGAGAAGCGGAGGAGGAGCGTCGCCATGACCGGGTAGAGGGCGGCGAACCTGAGCCAGAATCCGGCGGATGTCTCGCTCTCGACGGTCCTGAGCTGGAACTCGGCGAACGCCATGACGGCCACGCCCAGGCATAAGGCGCCGAAGAGCCTGTTGCGCGGGTCCCGCGAGCCCTTGGTGACGAAGTGGGCCATGAAGACGGAGACCGCGAAGGCGTTGATCGAGAGGAACGCGTAGAATAGCGTCACACCTCTCCCCTCCCTGCCGCATCGCCGTACGCCGATCCCGCACTGGTCATGCGCCCTCCTCGAGCGACGCACGGCCTTGCTCCGTCCCCGCCAGACGACCGTGCGACCCGTCCTCGCGGCCGCGGTGCGGTAGGTGGCCTCCAACGAGGCCGGCACTCCGCCGACGCCGCGCAGGTTGTTCTCTCAGGGCGGTCGAGAAGGGGGCCAGATCAGACCCCCCTGTCGCGATATTCCAGCTCCCTGAACGCGATCCTGAACTCCGTCCCGTTGTCCGTGTCCATCTCCAGCGAGCCATCGAGATGCCCGACCAGGGACCTGACGAGCTGCATGCCCAGGGACCCGCCTGCGGCAACGTCGAAGCCCGCCGGGATGCCGATGCCGTCGTCGCCGACGGTCAGGTGGAACGTCCCGTCCCCGTCCTGCGTCATCCTCACGTAGATCCGCCCCTTTCGCCCACTGGGGAACGCGTGCTTGAGGCTGTTCGAGAGCAGTTCGTTGATGATGAACCCGCACGGGATCGCGGTGTCGAGGGTCAGCTGCAACCTCCCCACGTCGATATCGGTGCCGACGCGCTCGGCGTCCTCGCCGAAGGTCCGGAAGAGGTAACCGGCGATGGCCCGGACGAAACCCTCGAGGTCTATCCTCGCGAGGTCGCCGCCCCGGTACAGCCTCTCGTGCAGCAGCGCCATGGTCCGGATGCGGTTCATGCTCGAGTTGAACATGTCCCTGGCCTCGGCGTCGTCCACCTTCAGGGCCTGGAGGTGGAGCAGGCTCGAGACGATCTGCAGGTTGTTCTTGACCCTGTGGTGGATCTCCTTGAGCAGCACCTCCTTCTCGTGCAGGGCCCGGATGATCATCTCCTCGGCCCGCTTCCTCTCGGTCACGTCCTCGAACGCCACGCCGAGCCTGTCGCCGGGCATGCGGAACCCGCGCACCTTGTAGAACCCGTTGAGACGGCCCCCCCTCATCTCCACCGCATCCGCGTCGAGGGGCTCGCCCGTCCCCAGCACCCCGACCAGGCGCTCGGCGAGGTCTCCTCCGAGGTCGTTCCTCCAGACCTCCCGGAGGTCCTTCGCGATGAGCGACTCGAGGCTGGCCCCGAGCAGGGCCTCGGCCTGAGGGTTCGCCTCGACGAGGACGACCCGCCCCGGCGCCTCCCGCTGGAAGATGAGCAGCCCGGTCGGCATGGCACCGACGATGTCCGCCGAAGTCTGGAGCGATTCCATCAGCGCCTTCTCGGCCCGGCGCCTCTCGGTGACGTCGTGGAAGACCACCATGACGACGCCCACCGAGCCCGCCTCGTCCATTATCGGCGATCCCCGGTACTCGATCACCTGCTCGCGGCCGTCCCTGGACACCAGGACCGGGCGGACGCCGATGTCGGGCTCGAGGTGCCCCTCCCGCACCGCGCTCACCGGGTCCTCGATCGCGGTCCCGGTCCTCTCGTCGATGACCGAGAAGATCTCGTCGACGTTCCTGCCCCGCGCATCCTCGAGGCGCCAACCCGTCAGTTCCTCAGCGACCGGGTTGAGGAAGGTTACCGTTCCCTTCGTGTCGGTCGTTATGACCGCATCGGCGATGCTCTTCAGCACGGTCCGGAGCCAACGCTCCCTCTCGCGGACCTCCTTATCCAGCCTGTGCTTGTTGATCGCCATCTCGATGCCCGTGTAGAGGTCGCGGTCCTCGAAGGGCTTCAGTATGTAACCGAAGGGCTCCGTGTACTTCGCCCTCTCCAGCGTCTTCCTGTCGGAATAGGCCGTCAGGAAGATGATCGGGATGTCGAGGAACTCGCGTATGCGCCCGGCCGCCTCGATGCCGTCCATCTCCCCCTTCAGCTTGATGTCCATGAGTATCAGGTCAGGATTGAGCTGGCGGGCCTTCTCCACCGCCTCCTCGCCGGTGGCGGCGATGGCAGGGACGGTGAAGCCGAGCCCCCTGACCCTGAACTGGATGTCCTTCGCCACTATCTTCTCGTCCTCGACCACGAGTATCCTGGTCTTCTCCATCGTCACACCTTCCTTCCGCCCCTGAACCTCACGGTGAACCTGCTCCCGCCAGACACCTTCACCTCTATCGTCCCGTCCAGCTGGTCGACGAGCGTGTTCACGAGCACCATGCCCATCGACTCCGCGCCCTCGATGTCGAAGCCCTCGGGGAGGCCGATCCCGTCGTCCGCGACGGTGAGCCTGTATCCGCCATCCCCCTCGGCGACGAGCCCGACCCTGACGGTCCCGACCCGCTCTCCCGGGTACGCGTGCTTCATCGCGTTCGACACGAGCTCGTTGACAATCAGCCCGACGGGGATCGCGTGGTC
>JAKEGO010000083.1 GCA_022615805.1 Thermoplasmata archaeon | reverse complement strand
TTCCAATGCTGGTTATAAGTCCATCGGAGGCACTTTCCAATGCTGGTTATAAGTCCATCGGAGGCACTTTCCAATGCTGGTTATAAGTCCATCGGAGGCACCTTCCAATGGTGGATGCGAGCAATTCGTGGAACAAGCCCGATATTCCAGGTCCTTCCTTCTATCCCTTCAGACCCGAGTTATGGACAGAAGCTAAAATGACCGAAACTTTCATATCCCCACCAGCACGTAATGAGCGAGGGTTCCTGCGGGGCTTCGTCCCGGGGACCGCTTGGGGGCAGAGGTGATATGATGAACGGACGCATTCGTGTTGGAGCGACGATTATTGTGGTGTTCCTGCTGGGCCAGCTCATGGCGGGCTTCCTTCAGTCGCCTCCCGGCATCGGCCTGGGATCGGTCGGGGAGGCTCCCACCGGAGACCTGGTCTACGTCGGCGGGTACCCGGACCTCTCCGGCGTGCCCGGGACGACCGGCCTCGAGACCGGCTATCACATGGCATGCGGGATCGTGAACGTCGCCAACGGGAACCTTTTCCTCCGACAGAGGGACGTCTCGGTGGTCGGACGGGGTTTCGTCCTCGAATTCGAGCGCTGCTACAATTCGCTGCTCAGGGAGATGGACTCCGACGTCGGCTACGGATGGACCCACAGCTACGCCATGCGGCTGGACGTCAACTCGACGAGTGCCATCCTCTTCGAGGCCGACGGGTCCTTGCATACCTACTCGCGGGCCGGAGACGATTTCACGCCCCCGGAGACCGTCGACATGAACCTGACCGTCCGTGTAGACGGGACGTACCGGTTGATGTCCCTGGACGGGCGGGTCTGGGCGTTCGACGACACCGGGCGATGGACCAACGTGACGGACAGGAACGGGAACATGCTCGCTCTCGACTACCTTGCGGGCGACCTCGTGAGCGTCTCGGACGACACGGGGCGCTCGCTCAACTTCAGCTACACCGCGGGCAGGATGAGCAGGGTCACCGACCCGCAGCTCGGCCGTTACTGGGAGTACCATTACACGCAGGGCAACCTGACGAACGTGACCGATCCGCTCGGCGGGAGCAAGCTCTTCTTCTACGGCCCGGACCGCGAACTGACCGCCATGGTGGACGAGGTCGACAGGGCCCTCGCGTTCACATACCAAACAGAAGCGGGCGCCAACGAGTCGTACAGGGTCGAGGAGATCGAGAACGGTCTTTACGATCAGGCGAACGGGACGATCGTTGGCAACTACACCGTGCTGTCCCTCGGATACTCTGCCGGCTCGACCTCCTTCACACTGCGCGGCGATGCGTACAAAGTCGATTTCGATCCCGACACCGGCTACTGGCTGAACAGGACGAACCCCGTGGGGGGCGTGTGCCGCCTCACCTGGTCGGAGGGCCGCCTGGTCTCCTACATGAACGAGGAGGGCGAGGCATGGTACTACGGATACGACGGCGACGGCCTGCTGGTCGAGGAGACGGACCCGGAGGGCGGGACCACCTGGTACAACCACTCGGTGGAGCGGAGCCGCCTGAGGCTCCTCGCAGTCCAGACGGACGTCACCGACAGACGCGGATACCTGACCGAGTTCACCTACGACGCGGACGGGAACCGCAATTCCACGGCTGATGCAACGGGCAACACCACCGTCGTCGAGTATGACGCCCACGGTTTTGCGACCTCGGTCACACTGCCCGGCCGCACCCCCTCGAACTTCGGGAGGAACGGGCAGGGGCAGACGGTGAACCGGACCGACGAACTCGGCCACTCGTGGCTGACGACGTACGACGACGCCGGTCGCGTCCTGGGTTCCCAAGACCCGGAGGGCCGGACCACGGCCTATCGATACGACGACCTCGACAGGCTCACACGCGTGACGGACCCGTCCGGTAATTCGACCTACTTCACGTACGACGCGGCGGGACGCATCGTCAACATGACCGACCTGCGCGGTAACCACCACGTCTACGAACAGGGGTTCGCCGGAGGGCCGACCCGCGTCACCTCGCCCGACGGGAACACGATGTCGTTCACCTACGACAAGTACGGGAACGTCCGCCTGGTCACCGATCCCGGCGACTGCACGGAACGGTACGAGTACGATGCCCTGGGGCGGCTTTCGGAATACGCCGACGCGGACGGCAACATCGAGCGGTTCTCCTACGACGGCATCGGGAGGACGATAGGGTACACCGACCCCAAGGGCCACGTTTCAACCTTCGAATACGACGGGCTCGGCAGGCTGACCAGGACGACCGACGCCATGGGAGGTGTCACGGACCGCGATTACGATGCCGAGGGGAACCTCGTTTCGGTCACCGATCCCTTGGGGAGGACAACGGAGTTCACATACGATGCCCTGGGCAGGCGCAGCGAGGTCAGGGATGCATCCGGCAACGTCACGCTGCTGAGATACAATGCGGTCGGCCAGCTCGTCCGCGTGACCGATCCGCTCGGCGGAGGCGGCGTCTACAGCTACGACGGGGCAGGGCGTCTCGTCCGTCTCACCGATGCCGTCGGGCACAGCATGAACCTGACGTACGACGATGTGGGGAACGTCGTTTCGGCCGAGGACCCGAACGGCAATCTGGTGGGATATCGATACGACGCCCTCGACAGGGTCGTCCGGGCCACCGATCCTGGCGGAAACCGCACGTTGTACAGGTACGACGCTGCGGGGAACGTGGTTTCCGTGAAGGACCCCATGGGCAGGGTCACCGGCATGACGTACGACGCTCTCGACAGGTTGGTCACCGTGACCGACGCCCTGAACGGGACGACCACAAGGGTCTACGACTCTCAGGGTCGCGTCCTCAGGGAGGAGAACGCCCTTGGCGACGGTCCGACCTACGGTTACGACGCCGCGGGCCGGCGCATTTCGGTCACCGATGCGACAGGTAGCGTCACACGGTACAGGTTCGACCCGAACGGGAACCTCAGGGAGATCTCATACCCCAATGGGGCGACCGAGATGTTCTGGCACGATGCCCTGGACCGGGTCTCGGTGAGGGTCGATCCGAGCGGAGGACGATGGGCTTACGGTTATGACGCGGTCGGGAACATCCTCTCGGTGACCGATCCGAACGGCCATACAGACTCGCGGACCTACGATCTCATGAACCGCCCCAAGGCATCTACCGATGCCCTCGGCAACACCACCCATACGGCATATGATGCCATGGGACGGACGGTCCGCATCACCAACGCTCTCGGCGACCGGTATGGCTACGAGTACGACCTGCTCGGGCGGATGACGAATATAACGATGCCCGACGGGGGCATCGAGAAGAGGTCGTACGACCCGAACGGGAACATAGTCTCCGTCGAGGACGCCCTCGGTCGCGTCACTGCTTACGCGTACAACGATTGCGACTGGCTCGTCGAACGGGAGGACGAGCTCCACGGGAGCGTCAGATATGGCCGCGACGCGGTCGGCAACCTCGTGTCAGTGACGGACGAGGAGTCTCGGACCACGACCTTTGCCTACGACGCCCTGAACAGGCTCGTGAACGTCACGCATCCGTGGGGCGGGAGCGATCTCTACAGCTATGACGCCGCGGGGAACATGATCGGATGGACCGACGGGGACGGGCGCTTCCTCGGTTATCGGTACGACGAGGCGCGCGACCTCGTGGCCATAACCGACGCGAACGCCACTGACCTGGTCACCCGCGACTATGACAGTATGCACCGCCTGATCATGGAGAGGAACATCGGCTCGGACGGTTCAGCTCAGTACCAGTACGACATCTCCGGCAAGATGACCTCGAAGCGCGTCGACTACGGCGGGGGCATCGTGAGGTCCTTCCACTTCTCGCACGACGTGAAGGGGAACCTGGCGAACGTCCTCGACTCAGAGGGCGGGCTGACCACGCATGTGTACGACGACTGCGACCGGCTCGTTTCCATCGACCCGCCGGGCACTGACGCCATTCGCTTCAGGTACGATGCGGTCGGACGAACGACGCGCATGTCCCAGCCCAACGGCATTGACACCAGCTACGAATACGACGAGGTCGGACGCGTGACGAACATCTCGGCCGAGATGTCGAACGGCACGATCGTGATGGGGTACGTTTACGAGTACGACCTGATGGGCAACGTCATCAACTCGACGAGACACGGATCGGTCGCCATCGCATACGAGTACGACGAGCTCTATCGCCTGGTGAACGCCTCCTACGGTGGGAGCGAATACACCGCGTTCACCTACAACGCCGCGGGTGACAGGACATCGATGGACGTCAGCGGCGTCCTGACGAATAATACATACGATGCCGGAGGGCGCATGACCTCCGCCGGGTCCGTGAACTACACCTACGACTCATCCGGATACCTGACCGGCCGGACCGGTCCGGGAGGCACGACCACCTTCCAGTACGACGAGCTCCACCGGCTCGCCAACATCACGCTACCGAACGCTTCGGTCCGCGAGTACCGTTACCTCGGCAGCGGCGAGCTCATCAATGTCTCAGACCAATGGACCACCCACCTTATGTTCCACGTCGATGAGGACCTCACCATGGTGTACGACGGAGGCGGCGGCGGGGGCGGCGCCGCGCTCGTGCGGTACACGCACGGACCCGGCATCGACGAGCTCCTCTCGGCGACCGACCTGGCGTCCGGCGACACCGATCAAGTCCATCTCGACCGGCTGGGCTCCGTCTGCGCGATGACCGACCAGTACGGCTCCCGCTCCGCGGCATTCGTCTACGACGCCTTCGGCTCCATCTACGCGTTCGAGGGCTCGTCAGATCTGCCCTTCCGGTTCACCGACCGGCCGATCGACGATTGGTCCGGCCTGTACAACATGAGGGCGCGATGGTACGATCCGGATAGCGGCCGCTTCACGTCTGTCGATCCGCTCGCCCGGTTCCCAACGTGGTCCATCGACGAGTACGTCTACGTTCGGAACAATCCGGTCAACAGTATCGATCCCTACGGGCTGATATCGACGCCCGCGCCGTCCGTGAACATCCAGATTAACCAGGTGTATCCGAGCACGATAAGTATATCCCCCTACACCCTCATGCTGGAGATATTCATCGAGATCGACTACTACACCGCCGAGACGTTCTGGGGCAACGAGCGGACGTTCGAGGAGAACGGGAAGTGGTGGCGCCAGATGGAGCGCATCGAGGAGGTCCACCATTCGAAGAAGTTCATTTGGATACTGATCGGCATCAAGACCGAGATCGAGTACGACGAGGCGGCGCGGGAGGCGGGCAGGGCGTCCGCCGATAGCGCCAGGGCCGCCGGCACCGCGGGAGATGTCAACACGGCCGTGGGCGCTGGGCTCGGCTGCATCCCGGTGGTCGGCTCCATCCTCGGCGTCGTGTCCGGCGGCATCGGCCTCATGATCAGCGCCGAGACCTCGGCCAACTGGGAGAACGCGATGGCGAGTATGGAGCAGGCGCTGAACAGCGCCACGGTGAAGGTCGATTACGACATCTACTGGGAGGTCTGGGAGGAATACGTCGGCCTCCATTCCCGGGAGACGCCGGGCGCCTTCGGGCCGAAGGTGGAGATACCCGTCGGCCCGGGCACGGTGGTCGGTCCGAACGGCCCCGTGGTCATAACGCCCGGCCCCGGCAGGCGCCCGCCGGAGGGCGGCCCCGTCCCGCAGCCGCGGCCGCAGCCCACGCCCACCCCGACCCCTACCCCGACGCCGACTCCCACGCCGACCCCTCGGCCGACCCCCACACCGACGCCGACACCGACGCCCACGCCGACACCGACCCCGCGTGGCACCGAGGGACAGGGACCCGTCACACCCCCCTGGGAGCCTCCACTGTTCGCGGACGATTTCGAGAGCGGGACCACCTCCGCATGGTCCCCGGTCGTCTACGACAGCAGGGACCCGTGGCAGAACGGCGAGATCCTGTGGGACCCCGATCCGAGGTACGTACAGCGGATGCTCGCGGGACTTGCCCGCTCGGTGTCCTCGCCGGACCCGGACATGCCGGCCGGGTCGGCCGGCGGCACGTGCAGCGACCCGTCATTCGACATATCTCCCGGGTCGTTCTTCGATGTCCAACCGCGTTCGTTCTTCGACCAATGCATGGGCCTCGCTCTCACCCCCACGCTCTTCGATCCAGAGCCGGCGGCCATGGCCGGCACATGCGGCGATTACCGCGACTCCCTCTACCCGCACCTCGACGACTGGAAGGTCGACCCCGTCGAGCCGCTCGACGGCGACTTCGCATCCCCGTACGACGACGCCATCTCTATCCGCCTCGAGAACGCTGGCGACGATGCGGGCACGCACGAGGTCCACTACAGGCTCGACCTCCTGCGCCAGGGCGATGTCCTCTCGGAGGGCTTCGAGAGCGGAGACATCACCATGTGGACCGTCTGGAACCTCGGCTCTGACATGTCGGGAGAGACATGGGGGATCAAGAACCACGGCCACAAGAGCAACCTGTCCGCCGGCGTCTACGGCGGCCCGATGGAGTACCAGGAGGAGTGGCTCGTCTCGCCGGAGATGGACCCGTCGGACTGGCGCCTCCCGCGTATCGGTTTCTACTTCGACGCGGCCAACGAGACGTACATGAACACCCTCTCGGTGTATGCATCGACCACCGGCGCATCGGACCCCGAGGACTTCGGGGATCCGCTTCTGACCATCAGGCCGTACGAGTGGACGGAGTACACTGGCTTCCAGAACGAGGTGCTCGTCCCGGTGGACGAGTCGGTCCGACATGCCGACTCCTTCCACATGGCATTCGTGTGGGAGGGCCCGGAGGGCAGGGACGTCTTCGTGGACGACGTGCGCGTCAACGCCATCGCCTACTTCGAGGAGGAGAGCGGGACGGTCGGCCCCTTCACGCTCAGCCCCGGGGAGTCCAGTGACGTCGACATAAGCTGCGATTTGCCGCGCGGGGAGGTCCGCTTCGACGTCGAGCTCAATCAGCCGGACATCGACGACGACCCGTACAACGACCGCTCGAGGGTCCACCTCTCGGTCGGGGAACTGCTCCCGCCGACCATCGCGAACGCCACGGCGACCGGCTTGAGCGGAAATGACCTCACGCTGACATGGCTCCCGGTCCCCATGGCCGACGCCTACCGGATCTACGGCACCAGCGATCCCGACGTGTGGGACACGGTGGAGATCGCGACGGTGACAGGCACGACATGGACCCACTACGGCGTCAACGATCCCGCGAACATGAACTTCGAACCCCTCCTATTCTACATGGTCAGGGCGATCAACGACACGGGCGGCGATCCAGGGGTACCCTCCAGGGTAGCCGGGAAGCTGACGATGGAGCTCGCAAACGGAGGAGGGGGCGGAGGGGGCGGCTTCTGGTGCGACATCTCCATGCCATTCCAGCCCTTCTGGACCGGGACCGCTGACGACTACTGCGATATGATCCCCGACTGCACTGGCATCAGCCATTACCTCGTGGACCAGCAGGAATGGGAGTTCCATGCCACGGCGATGCCGAAGGGCGCGACCGACTGGCCGATGGCCCAGGGTGAGGCCTACATGGTGGCGCTATCGGCGAACTCGACCTTCACCCTTACCGGCATCTCACCGACCTGGTCCTACAGGACTCCCGGCCTGGCCGCCCCCGCGGACTTCGGCATTTCCCTGGACGGCACCGATCCGACCAACTCATCCCGCGTGAACGTCACATGGGAACACGTGGCCGGCGCCGCAGAGTACCGCGTCTTCCGGTCCGAGGTCAGGGGCACGTTCGACCTGACGACGCCCGTGTACACCGTGTTGGAGGACGGGAGCACGGTCTACAACTGGACCGACACGTACGCACCGAACTCGACCGAGGTGTTCTACATAGTGGCCGCCTATGATGGCGGCGGCGCCGGGGCTCTGATGGGCTCGACGACCTTGGCCCGGGGACGGTACCGTTCGACACTCGAGGGTTCGACCGTGGGCAAATGGAACCCGTGGGCGATCCTCACCCAGGCGGCCACGGTGAGGACGGCGGACTGGTACTGCGACGACATCCCCGATTGCGCCGGGATGTCGCACTACCTCGTGGACCACCAGACGTGGGAGTTCCACGCAACGGTCATGCCGGAGGGCGCGACCGACTGGGACGTGGCCCTTGGCGAGGGGTACATGGTCGCCATGCAGGGCGTCAGCGGAGGCGGCGGAGGGGGCGGAGGAGCGATATACTGGTACTTCGATACCTGAGGAAGTGATGTGATGGGATACTTCGATGGAAGGAGAAAGGCGACGGGAAGGCTCATCCCCCTGTTGGCCACGATAATTTGCCTCGCGTTCGTGGCCGGGCTCGCGACGGCCCAGGACAAGGCCGTGTTCGGGAAGGTGCGCCAGTCCGACCACGACGTGGCGACCGGTCATTCCGGCACATACGTGGCGATCATCGTCACGCACAACGGCACGAACTACACTTACTCTGACCCGACCGGCCTCGACGCGTCCGGGTGGTACAGCGTCACCCTGCCCGACGGTACCCGCGGCGACGAGTGGGACACCGGCGACGAGTTCCGCGTGTGGGTGGACGGCAGCGACTGGGGCGACGGAGACTGGTTCGCTCACAACGCCACCGGCGGGGGCGCCGCGCACGACTACTGGGAGAACGTTTACGTCCTCAACGCAAGCATCTCGCAGAGGCAGGACGTCGAGGCGCTGGAGTCGCTCGAGGTGGCGGAGTTCGACCAGATGCTGGTCGTGATGGTGGCCATGACGATGTTCGCGATGGTGTCCATGCGCCTCGAACGTGCCCGGCATTGAGCCTGGCGTCGAGGGGAGGAGACCTCGATATCGCTGCAAGCCATGAGGCCGTGGGATGTGCAAGAGGCTGGAAGGCGGGATTGCTACACATTTACTGGAAGGTTTATAAGGGAAATCCGCTTTCGTTTCGCCATCAAGGGGATATGGTATGATAGAACAGGTTGCTAGAAGGACCTTTGGACTTGTCGTGATGGCCCTTTGCGTCGTACTGTCGATCGCGCTGCTCGCGCCATCGACAGAGGCGGCCGACATCATCGTCGACGACGATGTCGGCGTGTGGATGGATTACGACAAGATACAGGATGCGATCGACAACGCGACAACCGGCGATCACATCTACGTCTATGAGGGAACGTACGACGAGCAGGTCGTGGTCACTGTCGGGGTGACGATCACCGGCAACGGGACCGGCGCGATCGTGCAGTGGAGCTCCGTACCCTCGGCCGGCGTCTACGATGTCGAGATCGACGCCAGCGGGACGGTCATCGAGAACATGCTGTTCGACTTCAACGGGGCGGGCGACGGCCGCGGTGGCACCGGGTTCGTGGTCAGCGACCTCAACGGCCCCGATGTGACCGATGTGATCATCCGGGACAACGTGATCTACACCGGCGACGCCAGCGGCGTCGGCGGGACCGGCATCCAGACCGGCAAGAACGCGGACGTTGGCGGCCTGGTCGTCAGGGGCAACGTCTTCTACTGCGACTGGGACAACATGGGCGAGGGCGTCTATGTCAACCCGTTCAACGGCACCGGCAACGTGACCGTCTACGACAACGAGTTCTACGGCTACATCTTCTCCGCGATCAGTTCGGAGTCGAGCGAGGTGAACGCCGTCGGCAACACCATCGACAGCAACACCACGCAGGGCGTCTACGGGATCCGGTGGTTCGCTCGCCCTCCATGCGGCAATGCCTATGTGAACAAGTCCATCACGGACAACGAGATCCAGAACTGCCAGCACGGCATCCGCGTCGGGACCGACGGCGACTGGGGCTCGACGTTGACCATCACGCTTTCGTACAACACCCTGACCAACAACGATAACGGCATATGGGCGCGGTACGGGACCGACATCACCGCCATGTACAACGACATCTACGATAACGCGGACTATGGCGTGTACAACGAGGGCACCGACGTCGTCGACGCGACCTACAACTACTGGGGCGCGACGGACGGCCCCGACGGGGTGGGTTCCGGCTCCGGCGACAACGTGACCGCGAACGTGCTCTACGATCCGTTCTACACGCAGATGATCGGGAACGGCACGAACTCACTCGTCATGAGCTTCAATGCCGACGAGACCATATCCGGCCTCACCGAGACGATCGACACCATCACAGTCACCAACGGCGCGACAGTGACCCTCTCCAGCTGCGACCTCACCCTCACGGGCGGCATCACGGTCACCTCCGGCACGCTCGTGATGGACGACGTCACCATCCGGATGGGCGATGACATCGTCATCGCGGCGGGAAGCTCATGGACCCTTGGGAACAGCCCGAACACGATATATGCCGAGGACATCGAGATCAGCGGCAACGTCACGTGGAACGCATCGGTCGTGTCCATGGACTGCACGTCCGACCTCCAGTACCACATCTGGATCCTCAGCGGCGGCGAGCTGAACGTCATCAACGGCACGACCGTCACGCGCAACGGCTCGTTCAATTACGAATTCCAGGTGCAGTCGGGCGGGGTCCTGTGGATGAAGGATTCGACCGTCGAGTTCGCGGGTTCCTCCTCGGGCTCCGGTCCCGGGCAGTACGGTCTCTACGTCGCCGGTGCTGCGACCCTCGAAGGATCTACGGTCACGGACTGCTATGTAGGTCTCGTCGCCGACGCCGCCGGCATCTCCATCGAGACGACCGACATCTCCGGCAACGCGTTGCAGGCCCTCCACGTCGCGGGCGCGGACGACGTTTCCGCCGAGTACAATTACTGGGGCAGCGTCCTGGAGACCGACATACTGGACGCGGTCCACGACTCGCGCGACAACGCCAGCCGCGGCACGGTTGACTACTCCCCGTGGTACGACCAGACGTTCACGACGCTCTACTGGAGCGACATCTGGGCGCCGACGACGACGCTGACGGTGGGGACGCCGAAGGTCGGCACCGGCCCGTACTGGGTGACGGAGGCGACGATACTGAACATGACGGCGACGGACGGTAACGGGACCGGTGTTGCGGACATATGGTACCGCGTGTGGTACGGCGGATCGTGGAGCGCGTGGGCGAGCTACACGACGGAATTCACGCTGACTGGCGAGTGCCTGCACCACCTCGAGTTCAACGCCGAGGACAACATCGGGAACAATGAGACGGCGCAGAACGTGACGCTCTACGTCGACCTGACGGAGCCGACGACGGTGAAGACGGTGGGGAGCCCGAGCTACAGCGGCGGGATGTGGGTAACGTCCGCGACAACGTTCAACCTGAGCGCGACGGACGCCGGGTGCAACGGCGGGGTGGGGCTTGACGAGGTCCTCTACAGGACGTGGTACGGATCATGGAGCTCGTGGCTCACGTATGCGACGGAGTTCACGCTGACGGGCGAAGGGATGCATCACATCGAGTTCTACGCGGTCGACCTCCTCGGGAACGCGGAGGTGACGCAGAACCAGACGCACTACGTGGACGACACGGCTCCGACGACGACGAAGACGGTCAGCACGCCGAAGTACGGCGCGCTCGACCTGTGGGTCAACGAGTCGACGATGTTCACGTTGAACGCGAACGACGGCAGTTCCGGCGTCGCGGCAATCTATTACAGGATATATTACAACGGTTCGTGGACAGCGTGGACGACGTACACGGGGGCGTTCAACCTCTCCGGCGAGTGCGTGCACTACCTCGAGTGGTTCGCGATGGACAATGTCTGGAACAACGAGTCCGTGCACAACCAGACCCACCGCGTGGACATCTCCGGCCCGTGGTCGTTCGAGTACGTAGGGTACCCGCTGTACCGCAACGGCGAGTGGGTGACGACGGGCACCGAGTTCAACCTCACGGCTACCGACTTCGGCTGCATGGGCGGCGTCGGCGTGGGCGGCATCATGTACAGGCTCTTCTACAACTCCACATGGACCGCATGGGCGAACTACACCGGCAACTTCTCGCTCACGGATGAAGGGATGTGGGTCCTCGAGTGGTACTCGATCGACCTCCTCGGGAACATCGACTGGGTCTTTGACTACAACAACCAGACGCACTTCGTGGACGACACGGCTCCGACGACGACGATCGACATCGGGACGCCGCAGTACGGCAACGGCACGACCCTCTGGGTGAACGACACGACCGTCTTCGGCTTCACGGTCGACGACGGGACCGGCGTCGGATTGAACGCCACATGGTACCGCATCTGGTACGGCGGCGCCTGGTCGGGATGGCTCAACCACACGGCTCTCGGCGACTTCACGCTGACCGCGGGGGAGGGCATGTACCACATCGAATACTACAGCACCGACCTCATGAGGAACAACGAGACCGTTCAGAACCAGACGTGCGTCGTGGAAGATACCGGCCCGACGACGACCCTCATGGTCGGCCCACCCAGCCACGGCACCTCCCCGACCTACGTCACAAGCACAACGACCTTCACGCTGTCAGCGACCGATGCCGCCAGCGGGGTGCAGTACACCGAGTACTTCGTGGACTCCCTCCCCTGGATGACATACGGCTCACCGTTCAACGTGAGCGCCGCAGGCGCCCATACCATCTACTACCGGTCCGTTGACAATGTGAACAACACCGAGGCAAACCAGACGATCGACATCTTCGTCGACGACACAGCTCCGACGACGACGCTGACGGTCGGTTCGCCAAGGTACGGCGCCAACGACACGTATGTCACGTCCTCCTCGCCGTTCTCGCTCTCAGGCAGCGACGGCTCGGGCTCCGGCGTCGCGGCAATCGATTACCGTATCTACGACGGCAGTTCGTGGGGCGCATGGACGACCTACACCGTGCCGTTCACCCTCCCAGCGGTCGACGGGACGTACTTCATCGAGTTCAATGCGACGGACAACCTGGGCAACGTCGAGGCGACGCAGAACCACACCCAAATGGTCGACGACACTCCCCCGGCATCGACGCTCACCGTCGGTTCACCGCAGCACATCCCCTTCGTGACAGAGGCCACTCCGATCAACCTGACGGCCACCGATGGAGGCGTCGGGCTCGATTCGATAATGTACCGCATATGGAACGGTTCGTGGAGCACATGGACGTCATATACCGTTGAGTTCACCCTGACGTGGGAGGGCATCCACCACGTCGAGGTCCATGCGGTGGACCTCCTCGGGAACGTCGAGGCGGACGACAACCGGACGCTCTTCGTCGATGTAACAGCGCCAGTAACCTCCGTTACTCTCTCCGGACCCTCACATCTGGACCACATCACCTCCATGACGGAAGTGAACCTGACATCCATCGATGGGGCCGGTTCAGGCGTCGGCGCCATCGATCGTCGCATCTGGAACGGGACAGCATGGAGCGACTGGACGGCATATTCGGGCAACTTCACGCTTCCTGCGATCGATGGTACCTACTACCTGGAGTTCTACGCCACCGACGAGCTGGGCAACGTTGAGACCGCGAACAACCGGACCCTCATCGTGGACGACACCGCGCCGGTCTCGACGCTCGTCGTCGGAATGCCACGGTACATGACATTCGTTTCCGAAGCGACCCAGTTCAACCTTACGGCATTGGACGGCGGCGCGGGCATCGACGCGATCGAGTACCGCGTCTGGAACGGCACGGAGTGGACCGCGTGGACAGCCTATTCCGCGGAGTTCACGCTTCCCACGATGGCGGGCAACCACACCATCGAGTACATGGCGACCGACATGCTCGGGAACGCGGAGACGCCGGGGAGCCTGGAGGTCATCGTGGACCCGGACGCCCCGTCGATCGTCATCGTCTCTCCCGCGGGCGAGTCGCTCCAGTCCGGCGTCCTGGAGATCGATGCGAATGTGATGGACGCGACGCTGAACGCTTCTGACGTCTGGTACTGGTGGGACGCTGATGCGCCAGCCGCCCTCCCCTTC
>JAKEGO010000010.1 GCA_022615805.1 Thermoplasmata archaeon | reverse complement strand
CGTGCGAGTCGAAATGTTCGGCCTCCCAACCGTACAGCACGATACCACCACCGGTGAACTCGCAGTGGTCGACGACCGCACCCGTCATGCTGTCGAGCTGGAGGCCCGCCTCCCTGACGTCGAAGGCGCAGTCGGTGACCTCGAGGTCCGCGCTCGACGAGGCCGAGACGCCCTGCCATGTACCGACGATATCGCAGCCAGTCACCGTCGTACGGTTGCACTGGTATATGTTCAGGCCCATGTACGAACCGTTGAAGAGACAATCCTCGAAAGTGAGGTCGTCGGCGAACATCGCCCATACGTTGGCGAACCCGTTGTTGTGGAACTCGCACCCGGAGACCGTCGTCATGGAGTTGTCGTGGGCCTCGATGCCCGTCCCCCACATTCCCTCGGGCGTCGTGCAGTTGCGCACGCTGTTGCCGTCGCCAAGGATGTTAACGCCGGTCCACCACCCGCCGAGGGTGCAGCCCTCCACGACGTTCTCGTCGTCATCGAGCAGGATGCCCGTCTCGCCGCCGCTGAAGACGCAGTCGATGACGGAGTTATGGATGCTCTCCGTGAGGTCGTCCTCGTCTATGGAGACTCCCGCCGAGCAGTTCCGGAACCTGCAGCCGTCTATGACGTTGTCGCTCCCGAGGACGTGCACGCCGCGTGTGGCGTTGTAGACATCGCACCCGACGACGTCGTTCGCCCCTCCCATCAGGACGATGGTCCGGTTCGAACCGGCGACGACAGTATCCTCGATCCGGTTCCCGTTGGAGGCTTGGATTCCAATCTGGGTGTTGTTCTGGACGAGGCACGAGGTGATTGTATTGTTCCCCGACAGGAGCCGGATGCGTATCCCGGTCGCCGTATTGAGGCGGACCGTACAGTTACGGACCTCGCCGCCGTTCCCGTCGAGGGCGATGCCGACGGCGTTCCCGGTGACGATGCAGTCCTCCAGCAGGCAGCCGTCGCCTGAGATGCGAACGCCGCTCGCAAGGTCGTTGGCGCCCGTCACGGTGAATCCGCTGACCTCGACGCCATCGGCCGAGAGGTGCAGGGCGTTCCCCAGCCCATCGCCGTCGATCGTCGTCCTGGTCGGACCCGCCCCATCAAGGAGGACGCGGACGTTCACTAGGACCTCGGTGTGGCCCGCGTCGGGGGTGTATGTCCCGGGCCTGACGATGATCGTGTCGCCATCGACCGCATCGTAGACCGCCTTCTGTATTGTGTCGTATGGGTGGGCTTCGGAACCGTCCATGAACGGATCGAACTCGTTGTCGTCGTCGACGTAGATGGTATCGGAGGCACCCGTGGGGCACATGGTCAGCAGCAGGCCGAGCAGAACTGTCCCGAGAAGGACGCTCATCATCTTCATTGTTACCTCTCCTTCAACGAGGTGGGTATCTCTCACCAGGGGATAATATAGGGAACCTATGCATGCAGACGTTGGCGTGTTGCAACTGGGTCTGGATATCGTTAAAAGAGGGATATCTGGAGCAAACGGACCTCATGGATACCCATAGTCGAGGTCCGATCGGCCATTGCCCGGGCAGGTGTTCGAGGAATAGCCCACTCCCATCGACGGCATGCGTTCCGACCGCCGTTCAACGTGGAACACCTATTTCTTCTTGTATCCTTTCCCGACGGACCACGCGTCCGCCATTTTCTCGCCGACCGTGTGGTAGGCGGAGTCCGACATCAGCAGGATGCAGGGGTCGGCTGCGACGTTGTCGAGCTTTCCGCGCCTCAGGACGCTCTCCTCGGCGTACGCATTGACGATCTCGCCGACGAAGATGTGGTCGAACGTCATCTCCACCTCCTTCACGAAGCGGCACTCCAGGCAGACGGGACACTCCTCGATCATCGGGGCGGTCCCCAGCTCGCCATAGAAGACGGTGAAGAGCCCGGACTTGTCCACCTTCTTCCCGGAGACGAGGCCGCAGTGGTCGGCAGCGGCGAGGAGCCTCCGGTCCGGCACGTTGACGCTGAACGTCCCGTTCTCCCTGAGCCCTCGTGTCGTGTGGTGGTCCGGGTTCATGGCGGCCATGATGGACGGGGGCTTCCAGTCCCCCCTGTTGATCCACGAGACGGCGGTAAAGTTCGGCCTCCCGTCGACGAGCGCTCCGACGAGGGTCACGGGCATGGGGAAGGGGCTCACCTGCGGATCGATGCGGACCTTGGGCATGCCCCATGGAACGGTGATGGGATAATTAAGACCACCCCGACCGCCCGAAGGAGGACCTTGCGCCACCCATTGCCCTCTCCCAACGATACATGCAGCATGCATGCGCTCGTCGAAGTTATCAACGATCGGGACCAGACGATATCAGGTAGATCGTGGAGGTGAGTAAGCCATGTCCCCTTCGGCCAGCGCGACAAGGTTGATCGACGGCGCCAGGAACGAGTATTTCGCCCAGGGCGGCGGATTCCTGTGAGCAGGTGCATCCCGGCCCCGCCGTTGGTCGTAGCCCTCGCCAAGGCGCCCATGCCAGGCATGACGATGATGGAGGAGGCGGCAGGTCTCCGGTCGGCGATCGCCCCTTTCCGGGCCCTCACCACGATGCTCCCTTCCGGCCGGTGCCCGCTATGCGGGCGTCGCCTCCTCCCGTATCCAGCGACCCTCCGCATCACCTCCGTCGGGCAGAGCGAGATCGGCCTTAACATGGTCTGCCTGAAGTGCGGGTTGAGGGGCGGAGGCTGAGGCGTTCGAGATCGCTATCATGCGGTTTGGGGGGGT
>JAKEGO010000082.1 GCA_022615805.1 Thermoplasmata archaeon | reverse complement strand
CCGGTCGACGCCGCGCCCCTCCTGCCCGCCGACCACGCCGGACTGGACCGAGACCCGGCCGCGACGTCCACCGGGGCGCTCGCCCTCTTCTTCGACACCGCGGCGCCCGCCGAGATGTCGACGGCGGTGGTGCGGGATGACCACAGGGCCCGCATCGCGGCGAGGCAGCGCGAATCGCTCAAGGCCTTCAGGCGCGAGGCCGACGAGCTCGCGGCCACGGGGGACGTCGTTTACGAGCACTACCTGCATTTCGCGTCGGCCCTCGAGGCCGCCAACGCGGCGCTGAAGGGGCCGGGCGACTGGGCCACGATCGCGCCGAAGCTCCCCCCCCACGTCCGGCCGCTCCCGGATTTCGGGTGGATCGAGGTGCAGGTACCCGGGACGGACCGATGGGTCGGGATGGAGATCGCCGACGACGTCAACCGCAACGTCGCCCGCCTGTACGACAGGGCCAAGCGCCTCAGGGGGAAGGCCGACGGCGCGGAGAGGGCGATAGCAGCGGTGAGGGCCCGGAAGGACCTCTCCCCGGTCCGTGCGGTGCCGCGCCGCAGGTACACCCGCGACTTCTGGTACGAGAAGTTCAAGTGGACGATGACGACCGGAGGGCGCCTCCTCCTGGCGGGCCGCGACGCGAGGACCAACGAGGAACTGGTCCGCCGCCACCTCAAGGACGGCGACATCTTCGTCCACGCCGACGTCCACGGCGCCCCCTCCTGCGTCCTCAAGGGAGGCGCATCCGCGTCCGAGGGCGAGCTCAGGGAGGCGTGCTCCTTCGCGGCCATCCATTCGAAGGCGTGGAGCGGCGGCCTCGGCAGCGTTCCGGCCTACTGGGTCCTCCCTGACCAGGTGTCGAGGACGCCGGAGTCCGGCGAGTATCTCCCCAAGGGGGGTTTCATCGTCCGCGGGAAGCGCAACTTCGAGCACCACATCGCGGTGCAGTGCTGCGTCGGCGTCATTGTCGTGGAGGGGAAGGAGAAGGTCGTCGCCGCGTCCCGCCAGGGGGTCGCCCCGTTGACCAGGCGCTTCATCGTGCTGGAGCCCGGCGACACGCCCCGCGAGAAGTGCTCGGAGGTCGCGGACTTCCTCGCCTCGCCGGTGGACGAGGTCTCGCGGGCGCTTCCGGGCGATTTCCGGATCGTGTCGAGGGAGGGATGACGCATCCTCGTGGGGGTGGACGACACCGATTCTCCGGATGGCATGTGCACCACCTACCTGGGCCTTCGGATGGCGGCGCTGCTCGCGTCCGAGATGGACCTCGACGTCATCGGCCACCCCAGGCTCGTCAGGCTCAATCCCAACGTGCCGTGGAAGACCCGCGGGAACGGCGCCGTCTCCCTGGTGCTTGGCATCGGCGACGGAACGCCGGAGCGGGTCGGCGCCATCGACGGCGCGGACATCGTCTCCTTCCCGCGAGCTTCGGTCGAGCAGCCCGGCGCCCACGTCGACGACGTCCTACATGCCGCCTCGGGGCTCGTCGAGGAACTGGCCGTCGACCATCCGGAGACGCGTCCGGGTCTCGTCGTCTCCCCGTCACCATTGCCGCCCGCCCTCTACTGGAACGCCGTGCGCGACGTCGTCGAGCTCGCCGACGTCGAGGCGGCCCTCGACGCGCTGAGCGCGTCCCACCGCGGGTGGAACGGCGGCCGCGGTGTGATCGGTGCCGCCGCGGCGATCGCATGGCCCGCCTCGGACGTGACCTACGAGGCGACCGCATACCGGCGCAGGGAGCGGTGGGGGACCCGGAGGGAGGTCGACCTGGAGGCCGCCCGGACCGTGGACGGGAGGTACGGCACCTTCAGCACGAGCGACCCCGCGACCGGGCGGGTGATGGCCGTCCCGAACACTCCGTGCCCCGTTCTCATGGGCGTCAGGGCCAACGACCCCGTGCCCGCCGCCATGGCGCTCGCGTCCATCCCCTCGGAGGAGCCGTCCGGGCGGATCGTGTGGGCGACGAACCACGCCACCGACGACCACGTCGTCGACATCGCGTCCGTTTCCTTGGCCCGGTCGATGATCACGGTCAGGCTCGATGGGACGGTCGCGAGGCCCCCGGTCAGGGGTCCGGGCGGGCACGTCATCGCGGCGATGGCCGACGGGACGGGCTCCATCGACCTGGCCGCCTTCGAGCCCACCGGAGCCCTGAGGGATGTCGTGGGCTCCCTCGTCCCCGGCGATGCGGTCACGGCGGTGGGCGCGGTCCGCGATGGGCCGATGACGATCAACCTCGAGAAGCTCCTCGTCCGCGAGGCGGTCGATAGGTATATCAAAGTCGAGAACCCTACATGCAAATCCTGTCGCGTGCGCATGAAGTCGCGGGGAAGGGATGCGGGGTACCGGTGCCCGAGATGCGGCTCCAGGGTCGCCAGGGAAGCGGCACCGAGGGTACGTGCCGGTGGCCCCCAGAAAGGATGGTACGAGGCCGCGCCGTCGGCGCAGCGACATCTCACTATGCCATTGAACCGGCCAGCCAGGTGTATCGATGGAGGAGTACTTCGCGGACATCGAGGGGGAGGTCCAGAGGACCTATGACATCGCGGGGCGATGCAGGGCGCGGGGGTTCGACGTCGACGACCACGTCGAGATCCCCATCGCCAAGGACCTTCCCGACCGCGTCGAGCAGCTCGTCGGACCCCCGGGTGTCGCCCAGGTGATCCGAGATCTCGATACCGGGAACAGGGAGCGAACGGCGATCGACACGGCCATCCACATAGCGAGGGAGGCCGGGCGTTCCCCCGAGAGGGCCATCGACCAGGCGATCAGAACGGGCCTCGCGGTCCTCACGGAGGGCATCCTCGTCGCCCCCCTGGAGGGCATCGCGAGCGTTTACATCGGCCGGAACGGCGACGGGACGTCCTACCTCGGCATCAAGTTCTCGGGCCCAATCCGGTCCGCGGGTGGGACGGGACAGGCGCTCAGCGTCCTCATCGGCGACCTCGTCAGGCGCGAGCTGGGGATCGGGGCGTACAGGGCGACCGAGGCCGAGGTCCAGCGCTTCAAGGAGGAGATACCGCTGTACAAGAGGACGGTCAGCCTCCAGTACCTTCCGAGCGATCGCGAGATCGACCTCATCTCCCGCAATTGCCCCGTGTGCATCGACGGCGAGCCCACGGAGAAGGTCGAGATATCCGGGCAGCGGGACCTCCCGCGGATCGACACCAACAGGGTCCGCGGCGGGATGTGCCTCGTCATCTCGGAGGGCATCGCGCTCAAGGCGTCGAAGATCCAGAAGCACGTCAGCGCCCTCGAGATCGAGGGGTGGGGATTCCTCGACAACCTGCGGGGCACCGGTGCCGCGGCGTCGGCCGCGAACGGGGAGGCCCGCGGACGCGTTGACGTTGCGGAAGATGCCGAGGGCGAGGCCCACGGCGACGGGAACGGCGCTGAGGGCGACGGAACGGGGGAGGGTGGGGGGGAGGACGGCGAGGGCGGCGGCCCGGCGAACGGCGCCTTCGCCCCGTCCGCGGACCCGTCCGAGAAGTACATGAAGGACCTCATCGTCGGCCGCCCGGTCTTCGCGCACCCATCCCGCCCCGGAGGTTTCCGCCTGAGGTACGGCAGGGCGAGGACGACCGGCCTGGCCGCGGTGGCGCTCAATCCGGCGACCATGGCCGTCCTCGACGGCTTCCTCGCCCTCGGGACCCAGCTGAAGACCGAACGCCCAGGTAAGGCGGGGACGGTCACGTCCTGCACGGCCATCGAGGGTCCGCTCGTCCTCCTCGACGACGGCGAGCTCCGCAGGGTCGACACCTTCGAGGAGGCCGTCGACATCGTGGGGCGGATCTCCCGCGTGATCGACCTCGGCGAGATCCTCGTCCCCTTCGGCGAGTTCATGGAGAACAACCAGCGCCTCGTCCCCGGCGGCTACCCAGTCGAGCGTTGGGCCGCCCGTATGGCGGAAGCCGCCAGCATCCCCTTCGCGGAAGCGATCGCCGCGGCGCGAGCGGCGACGTTCGCGGAGGCGATGGCGCTCTCGAGGGAGCACGCGCTCCCGCTGCACCCGGACCACAACCTCTTCTGGCACGACGTTACGGTGGAGGACGTCCTCACCCTCTCCCGCGCCGTCAGGGCCGCTCCGGAGAGCGCCGGGCCGCTCGGTCTCGCCGACGGTCCGGAGCTGCGCGACATCCTCGTCGAGATGGGCTGCCCGTTCAGGCCGGGCGCCGGGGTCCTCATGGTCGAGAGGCACGCCGATGTCCTGAGGTTCCTCTTCGGGAGAGACCTCCCCGCCCCCCTCGATGGCGAGGAGCCCTGCGCGTTCCTCTCCAGGGCCTGCGGCGTCAGGGTCCCGACGAAGGCGCCGACCCGCGTCGGCGGCAGGATGGGCCGGCCAGAGAAGGCGGCCCCGCGGCAGATGAAGCCACCGGTCCACGGTCTCTTCCCCCTCGGTACGCACGGCGGCCAGCAGCGCCTCCTGTCGAAGGCTGCGGAGGAGGGGAGGATCACGGTCGAGATCGGAGCCCGCCAGTGCCAGAGGTGCAATTCGGTCTGCTTCAGGAGCGTGTGCTGCGGCGCGCCGACGTCGCACGTCCCGCCCCGGAAGAGGGACCTCGACGTCGCGAAGGCCGTGGCCGAGGTCAGGCACACCCTCGACCTGCTCTCCCTCCCGCCGATGAAGGGCGTCAAGGGGCTCATCTCGGCAGAGAAGGTCCCCGAGCCGCTGGTCAAGGGGGTCCTCCGGGCGCACCACGGCGTCTTCGTCAACAAGGACGGCACCGTCCGGTACGAGTACATGGACGCCCCCCTGACGCACTTCAGGCCGAGGGAGGTGGGCACGACCGTCGAACGGCTGCGGGAGCTCGGCTACACGACCGACGCCCGCGGCGACCCCCTCGAGAGGGACGACCAGTTGCTCGAGCTGCGGGTTCAGGACTTCATACCGCCGCGCGACGGCGGCGAGTACATGGTCAAGGTGGCGGGTTTCGTCGACGACCTACTCGAGCGCTTCTACGGGGAGGAGCCCTTCTACCGCGCGGAGAGGCCGGAGGACCTCGTCGGACACCTCATCGTCGGATTGGCGCCGCACACCTCGGGAGGGGTCCTCGGCCGCATCATCGGGTTCACGCCGACCCAGTGCGGTTTCGCCCACCCGTTCTACCACGCCGCCAAGAGGCGCAACTGCGACGGCGACGCCGACACCTTCTTCCTCCTGCTCGACGGACTGCTCAACTTCTCGCGCCGGTACCTCCCCTCCTCCCGCGGAGGGCAGATGGACGCCCCGCTCGTCATGCCGATCCGCGTTACGCCGGACGAGGTGGACAAGGAGGCCCTCAACGTCGACGCCAGCTGGCACTACCCGGCGTCCTTCTACGAGGCCGCAGACAGGGCGGCGGACCCGAAAGAGGTCGCCGGCGTGATGGCCCTCGTCGCCGACCACGTCGCCTCCGGCAACCTCTTCCAGCCCGTCGGCTTCACCCACGACACCGAGGACTTCAACAGGGGGCCGACGGCGTCCTCCTACGCGCTCCTCGGGAACATGCAGTCGAAGCTCGAGTCGCAGATGGCCCTGGCGGAGAGGGTCCGCTCGGTCGACGAGGCGGACGTCGCCCGCCGCCTCATCGAGGGCCACCTCCTCCCCGACATCATGGGGAACATGAGGACCTTCTGCCAGCAGAGCTTCCGCTGCGTGAAGTGCGGGGCCAAGTACCGCAGGGTCCCACTGTCCGGCAAATGCTCCAAGTGCGGGCAGGAGAGCCTTCTCCTCACCGTCCACGAGGGGAACGTCACGAAGTACGTCGAACTGGCGAGGGGCATCGCGGACAAGTACAACCTCTCACCGTACGTCAAGCAGCGCCTCGACATGCTCGACATGTCGATCAGGTCGATGTTCGATGGCGGCGAGGGGGCGAACGGCGGCAAGGGCGGCGCAGGTGCGGGTGCCGGCGCCGGAACGGGCGGCGGGAACGGGAGGAGGCGAGGGCGCAAGAAGGCTCCGAGTGCCTGTTTGGAGGACTTCCTATGAACATCGGATGGGCTCAATGGTCCTCGATGACGACCGATATGATCACTTTCCCGGTCGGTCTATGCAGGAGATCGATCCGCCATCCGGCATCGGCGTAGCCGGGTTCGACCATCTGGCCATGCCAGGTCCGGTTGTCGGCTCCAAGGAGCCATATCCTGTCGTTCCCTGTCAGCCTCCAATCATCGTTCGCGTCCAACCACTGTATGTGCGATACCATGGAGCCGTCCTCGGGGCTCCTGAGGGATTCCGGCGGCACCGGCCCGGGTCCGATGACCCTAACGTCCTCGAGATGTCCCGAGCGGAAGATGCTCCCCGTCTCGTTGTACAGGCGATAGTCCGTGACGTTCCTGAGTAAAGGCCATCCCCTTCCATCACCGTGCCAGATGGTGATCACGATGTTGTCATCGACGAAATCGTGGGTGAACTCGTATTTTGGCGTTCCGTCGTCCTCGTCCCACGCGTCGGACCACCACCCCCCCACCGGGTTCTCCGGCAGCGTCCCGGTGAAGCTCATTGCCCACACGACCACGACGGATGCGAGCATCAGGACGATGACCACGTTGATGATCGTCCCGATAGTGCTCGAGACCGCCTCGGAGTCCCTCGAGAACCGTCCCCTCATCACAGTTCCTCCCTTTTTTCTCTCACGAGAACGTTCGCTCGAGGCTACTTATATTTTGCGGGAGGGGCATGAAGGGCTATGACACCCTGTCGGCATTTCCGTATCAGCTCCTCGATGGCCCTGACGACCTGCCCGTACTGTCCGTCCATCAGTGCGCAGACCTTACCGACGATCCGGTGGCGACCTGCAGTGAAGACCATGTTGGCCCCGACGTAGCTGTCCGTCTTCGGGGGACCGACGACGGTGTCCTCCGGTCAGTACGACTGTATGTTGAACAGGCACCTGTCGTCGCCGTCGAGGATGCTCGTCTCGATGTTCACGATGACGTTGCCGAGCTCGTCGGACAGGATGCGCGAGTAGATGCCGCGGCAGATCATGCACAGGAGGGGGTTCTTCGCCTCCGATTCCTCCCAGGGGCACTTCTCGATCATGACGGTCCCCTTGCCGTCCTCGACGTCGAGGACGATGGGGTCGCCGCCGATCTCCGAGAGGATGCTGTTGGTGAACTCGAGCAGCTTCGTGAGGTCCCGGCCGACGGTGCCCTTCGCGCCGTAGAGGTTGGCGATGTTGTTGCACATCTCGGAGATGAAGAGGGTGCGGACCTCGCCCGAGACGTTCTTGAGGAGCAGGGGCGTGAGGTTGATGAGGATCTTCCGTATCCTCTCCTGGGCGAGGTTCTCGTCGATGAGGTTCTTCATCTTGAGGAGGCACTTGGTCCTCGCCTTCAGTTCGAGGTAGTTCACGGGCTTGACGAGGAAGTCGTCGGCGCCGGCCTCGAGCCCCTTGAGGTACGACTCGAAGTCCGACAGGGCGGTGATCATGATGATCGGGATGAGGGCGGTCTCCTTGCTCCCTCGCAGGCGGCGGCAAACCTCGAAACCGTCGATCTTGGGCATCATAACGTCGAGGAGGACCACGTCGGGCCACTCGTCGTACACCTTCTGCAGGCCCTCCGCGCCGTCGTAGGCGGTGATGACGTCGTATCCCTCGGACGTCAGGTGGGCGTGCAACAGTCTCACGTTCTCCACGTGGTCGTCGACCACGAGGACGCTCGGCTTCCTTGACATCAGGCTACCTCCTTTCCGGCGGACATCCGCGTAACCGACTCCAGGTCCCTGAGCAGCGTCAGGAGCCTGTCCCTCGAGAAGTCCTCCTTCCTCGTGACCGTGAGGACGCTCTCCCTCATCTCGTCCATGTCCTTCTTCGAGAGGTGCTTCGCGGTGAGTACCATCACGGGGATATCCCTCGTCCCCGGGTCCTTCTTCAGCTCGGCGAGCACCTCCATTCCCCCCATGTCGGGCATGATCAGGTCGAGGATGATCAGCGAAGGGCGCTCGGTCCTCGCGAGGTCGAGGCCCTGGACCCCTCCGTACGCCTTGAGGGCCTCGTAACCGCTCGACTCGAGCACCGTCGATACCAGCTTGACGGCCTGGGGCTGGTCGTCGACCACTAGGATGCGCATCGGCCCCTCCTCGTCCACGGGCTTCCGCGCGGCCTTTCGCAGGCTCTTCAGGAGCAGGTCCCGGTCGACCGGCTTCACGAAGAAGTCCACCGCGCCCATGGCGACGCCCTTCGAGGCGTTGTCCAGGATCGAGACGATTATGACCGGCGTCTCCGCGGTCTCCGCCGTCTCCCTGAGCCTCTTGAGGACGTCCCAGCCGTTGATGTCCGGCAGGAGGATGTCGAGGATTATGGCCGACGGGTTGAGCTGCCGGGCCTTCCGTATCCCCGCCTCGCCGTCGACCGCGAAGATCACGTCGTAACCCTCGCTCCTGAGTATCTCGTCGAGTGCCTTCCGCGTTTCCTCCGAGTCGTCGATGACGAGGACCTTGCTCCGATGGGTGCTCGGCCGGGCGCCAGGGGTTTGCGACGGCGCGGGCGTCGCCTTCGCCTCTGCCGCGGGTGTGGCGCGGACGTCTGGCACCATCTGCGG
>JAKEGO010000081.1 GCA_022615805.1 Thermoplasmata archaeon | reverse complement strand
GCCCTGCAAGGTGCCATTCGTGTCCGCCTGCGCGCTCGACCACGGCATGGCTCGCGCCGCGTGCCAGGTCCTCCCTTCGCGGCTCCCTCGCGCCATCGATCGTTCCCCGAATTCCCCTGCCCGCTGCGGGCCTTCCTCCCACAGCACTCCCCCCTGCAGCCGTGCCCCCCCATGGCCCGCGTCCCCCGTCATTCTTTCTTCAGTTCCGTGTACTTCACCGCCCTCCCGCGGACCTTGTCGGCGGGGTACTTCCCGGCGTTCTCGCGCACCTTCCGCTCCACGGCGGCGGCGAGGTCTACGCCGTACCTGTCGGCGAGGGACAGGAGGAAGATCATGACGTCGGCGACCTCTGCCTCGACCCTCCGTCTGGCCTCCGGGTCGCGCATGGCGGCGTCCGCCTCCTCGCGGGTCTTCCAGAGGAAGACCTCCTGGAGCTCGGCGGCCTCGATGGCGATGGCGGCCGAGAGGTCCTTCGCGTTGTGGAACCTCACCCAGTCGCGCTCCTCGATGAACGCCCTGACGAGCGTTCTCAGGTCCTCCAGATCGCCCATGGCGCGTCATGCGCTCGATGGTAGATAAAGGGAGGTGGGTGTGACCTGGAGCCCTTCATCGGGCATGGGGACACCCTTGCGATGTCTGGGTGCCCCCCTTCCCCGGAGGCCGGGTCCGCCGGAGGGGCGCGACGGTTCGACCAGCGCTTACCAAAGGGTTTAATTAAGAAGGCGGAATATCGTGAACGTCGGGGGAGTTCGAACTATGACAGGAGACACCATCTCCGAGGGCCGGAGGATAAATACCGACATCCGAGGTTACGTCTCAAAGGGCAAGGTCGTCAAGATCGAGGGGCTCACCGGGCAGCACAACATCGCAGTGGGCCTCTCCCAGGGCAAAACCCGCATCTCGGGCGTCGGAGGCGACTACTTCGGTGCGTACAACGCGGGCGGCAGGCTCACCCTCGAGGGGCCCTGCGGCCGCTTCGCGGGCGACTCCATGTCGGGCGGGGAGATCATCATCAACGGTCACGTAGCGTCGGGCGCGGGCGTGTACATGTCGGGCGGGACGCTCGTCGTCAAGGGCAATGCCGGGGACCGCATCGGTATCAACCTGAAGGGCGGCATCTGCGTCATCGACGGGTACGCCGGTTCCTTCGTCGGCGAGTACATGCAGGGCGGGACGATCATCATCACCGGCAACGTCGGCGCCAGCCTCGGCCAGTGGATGATCGGCGGCGAGATATACGTCGGGGGCACCATCACGAACACTGGCAAGAACACAACCATCGCGCAGGCGAGCGCCGAGGAGGTCACCGCGGTCGCCAAGTTCCTGTCGGCCAACGGGATCCAGGGGGTGACCACCCTTCGGAAGATCGTTCCGGAGAGCACCCGCCCGTTCTTCAAGGCGGAGGAGCTGTTCGCTGACGTCGACATCGAACCGGAGGGCGAAGGGGGTAACGAGAGGGACGCAAGCGAGGATGTCATCGACGTCACGACCGTCGAGCCGTCGGCCGCGCAGGATGGCCAAGGGAGCCCCGGCGGCACCGCGATACGCGTGGAGGAGGCGCCCGACGAGAACGGGAACGAACAGCTCGACAGGACGATGGACCTCGAGGAGAAGCTCGCCGAGATCCGCAGCAAGAGGGAGAAGCTGATGGCGTCGATCAAACGTTCCAAGGAGGGGAGATGATGCCTGGGAGGCCAGGGCCGGAGCCCGCCGGCGACGAATGGTACGCAAGGTCCATTGCTCACGTCAGGCAGGCGAGGGAGATCGGGCGCGCACCGATGCGCGGCTTCGGCATGCTCCGCCCCCACCCGACGCTTGACGACGTCGTGATAACGCCCGCGCAGGCCGCGCGGTTGCCGGTCGATGCCGTGAGGACCCTCGTCGGCACCAGGGTCGTCATCGGCGAGGGGCGCGCGAGGCCGCTCGTGTTGGAACGGCCGTTCTACGTCGCGCCGATGTCCCTGGGCGCACTGACTCCGGCCGCGAGGCTCGTGCTCGCCGAGGCGGCCGCCGAGTTCGGCATGGGATTCGACACCGGCCAGGGAGGCCTCTCGCAGGCCGAGCGCAAGACGCTCGCCAAGGGCGCCAGGACCATCACCCAGGTCGCCTCCGGAAGGTACGGGGTGGACAGGGACTACATCAGGGCGGCAGACGCCGTCGAGATATCCATCGGGAATGGCGCGAAGCCCGGGATGGGTGGCATGCTGTTCGCCGAGAAGATCACGAAGGAGATCGCCGAGATCAGGGCGCTGCCGAAGGGTGCTGACGCGCTCAGCCCGCCGAGACACCTCGACATCGACTCCCCGGAGGACATCAGGCTCGTCGTCGAGACGGTCCGCGAGGTGACCGAGTGGGAGGTCCCTGTCCTCCTCCAGTTCGCGGCGGGCGACCTCGTCGCCGACATCAAGATCGCCGTGGACGCCGGCGTGGACGCCATCGTGGTGGACGCCTCCGAGACCATCGGCACCGCGGTCCCGAGCCTCGTGGGGGACGAGTCGGGGACGCCCCTCATCGGCGTTTTCGGCGGTGTCAGGCGCGCCCTGCAGTTGGCGGGCGTCACGCGCGGCGGCCCGAAGGTCCTCGTGAACGGCGGCATGATGACCGCGTCCGACGTGTTCAAGGCCCTTGCCATGGGTGCCTCGGCGGTCGGCATGGACCTGCCGTTCCTCGTCTCGATGGGCTGCCTCAACTGTTTCGACCATTGCGTCCGCGGCGAGTGCCCGGCCGGCCTGGCCGGCGCGGAGAAGAGGTTCAATGAGGGCAACGCCCTCAAGTGGGTCCGCAACTACGTTCGCGCCACGGACCAGGAGCTACGCATGTTCATCGCCCTGACGGGCCACCACGACGTTTCCGAGATCACCATCGAGGACGTCCGCGCGATGACGTACGACGCCGCGACGATAACGGGCATCAAGCTCATGGGGTACGAGCGGGTGTTGCCGATGTGGCAGCATTGATGCGCGTGGGCAGATGAGGAAGGCGGAAGGCCAATGCCACGGACCGCCGAAGGAAGCCCATTCGGACCATCCGACGATCAACGTCCCAGCAAACGCCTCGCCGATCGGCCGAAGAGGATGGGGCTCACCAGGACCGTCATCAGGATCACGCCGACCATCGCGGAGAACTGCGTCCCCGTTATGACCTCGGAATCGAGGCCGAACCTGAGCAGGACGAGCTCGAGACCGCCCCTCCCACCCATGGCCACGCCGATGACCACGCCCTCCTTCCATCCGAAGCCGGAGAAGCGGGCGCCGAGACCGCAGCCGATGACCTTACCCGCCAGGGCGAGGGTCGTCAGCCCCGCCACGAGGGCTCCCACCTCGTACCAGTCCGGGTCGCCCGCAGTGACCATGAGGAGCCCGACGTACCCGAAGAAGAACGGCGCGAAGAAGGCGGTCAGGGGCGGCTCCAGCTCGCGGACGAGCTTCCCCCGCGCGATGCTGTGGTCGAGCATCGGGTCCGGTTTCGAGCCCCACCTTCCGATGACGAACCCCGCAACGTATGCGCCGATGACCGGATGGACGCCCATCTGACCCGCGAGGAGTGCGAATGCGAGCCCCGTCAGGAGGGTGGCCGTGAGCATGACGCTCTCCTCCTTCCTGAGAAGCCTGTCGAGCAGGCGGTCGAGCGCCCAGGATACCGCGATGAGCGAGACCACGAGGAAGCCGACGACCTTCGCACCGAGGACCGCGATCGACTCCGGTTCCGGGCCTCCGACGAACACCGCCGAGGATACTATCCCGAGCAGGATGACCGCCAGGATGTCGTCGACGAAGGAAGCCCCGATGACGGCGGATTTGAGCCGCGACTCGGGGAACCTCTGGAGGATCCCGACGCTCACCTCGATCGCCGTGTTGCTGAGCAGCACGGCGATGAACAGTGACGAGGGGATGTCGAAGCCCGAGAGCGCCAGTGCCCCGAAGATCATGAGGAAGGTCGCGGCGACGCCTCCTATACCGACGAGGATGCTCGCCCTCCGGACCATGCGGATGCTGTGGAAGTCGGTCGTGATTCCAGTGTAGAGCATCAGGATGAGGATGCCGAAGTCGGCGAACACGCGTACGGGGTCCGAGGGCTTTATCCCCCACCTGAGGCCGAAACTTGCGGACGCGGCTATGAGCACCGGGCCGAGCAGCAGCCCTGCGAGCACGTTCCCAACGAGTGTCGCGGCACCTAACCGCCTGGCGACGACCCCCAGGACCCGACTCAGGAGCAGCAGCAGTATGACGGCAAAAAGGACGTCCTCCAGCGTTTCTGCCATGAACGGTTCACCGCACCATCGAACGGACCATGGACGTCTGATAGGACCGCGTCAATCGAAGATCGCTCCCAACCCAATGGCGACCGATGCCTCTTCCTCCCGGATGCGGTCGTACCAGCGCTTCGCATCGTCGTCCTTCATCGCGGAATCCCGGGCGATGTCCCTCGCCATCGCCAGCGCCTCGTCCGACCCTTCGATGAGCACGACCTTGCCGCCGTCCGTGTCGTCGCGGACCGAGACGCTCTGCCTGCTCACGATGTCGTGGGCTAGCAAGGCGTTCAACACCTTCGCGTCCGAGACCTTCAGCACGGTCCAGTTCATGGTTTCGACTAGCGGGGTGCCACTAAATAAAACTATTGAGGTCGGACGCTCATTCAGCGGTCGGAAAGGACGCCGGCAAGGGCAGGTGGACCATTGCCCCCTCATCTGTCCCAGAACCTGTGGGTGCGGGCGAAGGTCACCTCGGCCTGCATTATTCCCCGCAGGAGCTCGATGTCATCGTAACCGTACAGGCGTAGCAGACGTGCCGCCGTCGTCGGCCCGATCCCTCGAGCGGCGAGGCACATGACCGCGCGGTCTCCGTGCTCCCTCACGAGGTTCGCGGCCAGGACGAAGGGCTTCGCTCCCGCGCGGGAACCGAGGTCATGGGCCAGCTCCTTCCTGTCCGCCCTCCAGGGCTGCACCGCCGCCACCATCGCCGAGCCGCAGCGCCCGCATTCGAAGGCGCGGCCCCGCTCCGCTTTTACATGGAAGACGTTCTGGCACGAGATGCAGACCAGCGCCATCCGCTGTTCCCTGAGCCTCGTTTCGAGCGCGCGCAGTATCGCGAGGTCCGATCTGAAGGGCCGCATCAGGTCTCCGTACCGGTCCATCCCGCTCCGCCCGATGGGCGAGATGGGCGTCCTCGTGACGGTTATGCTGCCGTCGCGTATCCATCGGAGCACGTCCGCGGCGCTGTCGATGTCCATCCTGTCCCACAGGTAGCTCGCGACCGCCTCGTCGTACAGGACGGTTCCACGATACCGGTTCACCACCGACATCCCCATCCGCGACACGTCGGCATCGCGCCGGACCGCGCCGAACTTTCGGGCGACCTGGAAGACGTGCCACCGCACCTCGTTGGAATTCAGGAGGCTCCTCCGGATTATTTCCTCGAGCATCGCGGGATCGGTGTCGAAGAGCAGCCTCTCCGCCTCGGACGCCGCTTTCCGGAGCGTTGTCCTGAGGAGGATCCTCGTGGGATCGACCTGCTTCTGCACGCTCGACCCGCTTCGCGCCGCGAGCATGGTGGAGAGCAGGTGGGCGAGCGCCATGTTCGTGCGCGAACCGAAGGCCGCGTTCACGATGATCGCGTCCCCGGCGTCCTCGATGGTGATCAATGAGTCGCCGGGCATCGGCGTCGGATGGGAACGCAGGAAGCGCTCGACGACATCGCGCCCCTCGACCATCGCATCCAGGGACATCGCCCGCTCAGCGAGGTGCACGTATTAAAAAACTATGACCGGTCGTCTCTCGTGGAACCATCGCGAGGCGACAGATCCTGCGTCCGGACAGAGGCCCTCCTCAAGAAATAACGTCGAAATGACCCTTCTCAAATAAGTAATAGAAATCTTCGACACTATTATATAAAACTTCCCCATCTGCTTATAATCTCTACAAAGAAATATTCATAATAATAAAAAATATATCGAAAATTGGGCTTAATATTCTCATTATATCACAATGCTTATATACCAATTAAATATTGGACCCTTAGGGGGTAGCCACAGCAGGTCGAACGTTCGATAGTGGGGACTGTCGACGGAGAGGGGTGGCGGTGGCGGGTAGTCCAGGTTCGAACCGTTCGATAGTGGCAACTTTCCGCAGAGGAGGACGAGAACGTGATGCTGGTACGAGGTACTAAAGGAGCTATGGATGGGCTTTTGACACCTTCGGTCACGTCGAACGCGCCATGGCTCGTCGTCTCCGTTTTCGTCCGCTCGGAAGATGGATCGTGCTATCCGGCATCCCAGCGCCTGTTGCGTTGGACCGAAGGCATGACCGAAGTATCGGCAAAGAGAGAAGATGATTGTCAAACAGGGGTGATGACACAATGAAGCGATCGGCCGCGACAGCGATAGTGGTCATCATGGTCCTCCAGCTCTTCGGAGCCGGGATCATGGTGAACGGATTGAATGATGTAACGGATTTCAACATGGTTCCGTACGGAGACACGGCCATGGCCGGTGCGAAGCCCCCGGAATTGGCCGGTTGGGACTGGAAGTTCGAGGATTGGACGAAGTCCACCCTCGAGGGATACGGAGCGTCGGACTGGGTCTGGTGGCACGTCAAGCTTACGAACATGGACGCCGGGACGTACAAGTTCGTGGTGAACCATGACAACTATGACTCCGGGATAGACGCCTTTGGCTTCGTGGAGATAAGCAACGTGCGCCTGCTCTATGGGGATTATCCGAACATCAACGACACGGGGATATCCGTGACCGTCGACGACCCGTGGTATTATTACGACAGCAACACTAGGCTGATGGAGTTCAATTCGACGTTCACCACGACCGAAAGTGGGTCATACTATCTGCGCTGGGACGCGCGGCTGGACCCGAACGAGACGACCGCATGGCCCGGGAAAGCCCTGCACACACACTTCAAGGAATATTATTACAACGGTACTTACACCGGCGGCGGGAATCAGGATATTCAGGTCGAGCAACCGTTGTCCCCTCCCTTCAGCGTGATCAGCGGATACAAGTGGTACGACGCTGATGGCGACGGGACTTGGGACACCGACGAATCGGCACTGTCAGATTGGACCATTCATCTCACCGGAACGGACACCTACGGGAAAATCGTTGACCGGTTCCAGGTCACCGACTCATCCGGGTTCTACAGGTTCGCGGGTATCGTCAAGGGCAACTATACCGTCCACGAGGAACTCAAGACGGGATGGGCCTGCACCAACCAGGCGGGAAGTCCTCCGAAGACGAGCCTGATCCAGATAACGGCGGACAACACCAACATCACTGGCGTCAACTTCGGGAACCGGCCGATACCCCCCGAGATCCAGGTCACAAAGACGGCCGACGTGACCAAGGGCGATGTCGGGGATACCGTGACATACACGGTCGTCGTCACCAACATCGGCCCCAGCACCCTCTACGATGTCAGCGTCTATGACGACGTGAAGGGCCACGCCTATGACAAGTACATCGAGACCGGTTCGGGAGAACTTGAGCCAAACGCCACGTGGGCGTTCACGTACAGCCATGTCCTCGGAACGGGAGATGCCGATCCTCTCGTCAACACCGTAACGGCCTCCGGCTACGACTCCTATGGCGTCGAGGCCTCGGATGAGGACAGTGTAACTGTGGACATCCTCAGGACAGCGGTCTCGATATCGAAGACTGGGCCCGCCTCGGCCGAGGTGGGCGAGACGGTGACCTACACGATTACCGTCACCAACACGGGTGGGACCGACCTGTACATATCGTCCCTCGTCGATACCCTGCTCGGGAACCTCACGACGGAGATCACAGGCGGCGTCATCACCACCGTCGAAGGTTCCGAGACGTTCACTTACACTCGCATCGTGCTCGATGCCGACCAGGATCCCCTGCTGAACGCCATCACGGTCACCGGGGAGAACTCCAACGAGGAGGACGAGGTTACCGCTACCGATGGCCATTCTGTCGACACGGGCCACGCTGGCGTGTCCATATCGAAGACCGGGCCATCGACCGCCAAGGTCGGCGACACGATCACCTACTCCATCACGGTGACCAACACCGGCGATGTGGACCTTTACGTCACCTCCATAGCCGATACGCTCCTCGGCAACCTGACCGACAAGATCTCCGGTGGCGTCATTACGACGGCCGAAGGCTCCGAGACCTTCACCTACACGTACACCGTGACGACCTCCGACCCCGACCCGCTCACGAACAACATCACCGTCACGGGCGAGAACGAGAACGGCGAGGATGTCGTGAGCGACTCCGACGACCATTCGGTCAACATCCAGAGGACCGGCGTTTCGGTCACGAAGACCGGACCGTCGACCGCGGAGGTATGGCAGATCATCACCTACACGATCACCGTGACGAACACCGGAGAGACCAACCTCTACATCACATACCTCAAGGACAGCATCCTCGGCAACCTCAAGACCCACATCAGCGGGGGCGTCATCACCGTGGCCGAGGGTTCGGAGACGTTCAACTACACGTACATCGTGACGGCGAGCCCCGACCCCCTCACCAACACGGTCACGGTCCGGGGCAAGAACTCCAACCTCGGTGACGAGGTCACGGACACCGACAGCCATACGGTCGACATACTGAAGACCGGTGTCGAGATCGAGAAGACCGGCCCGAGGCGGGCGCAGGTCGGCGAGACGATAACGTACACCATCACCGTGAGGAACACCGGCGAGGTCGACCTCTACATCAATTCCATCACCGACACGATCCTCGGCGACCTGACCGGCGAGATAAGCGACGGCATCCTCACCCTGGCAGAGGGCAACGAGACGTTCACCTACAACTACACTGTCACGGGAACGAGGGACCCGCTGGCCAATGCGGTGAACGTAAACTGCGAGAACCAATACGGCAGCGACTGGCTCAGCGATTCGGACGGTTGCTCGGTCGATGTCATGTACACGGGCGTCGCCATCGAGAAGACTGGGCCCTCCTCCGCCGCCGTCGGAGAGGAGATCACCTACGTCATCGAGGTCACCAACACGGGCGAGGTGGACCTCTACGTGACCGACATCACCGACACCCTCCTCGGCAACCTCACCGGCGAGATCGGTGGCGGCGTCATCACGGTCGCAGAGGGTTCCGAGACATTCACCTACAGCTACGTAGTCCAGCCCGGCGACCCAGATCCCCTGCCCAATACCATCACCGTCACCGGGGAGAACAGGTTCGGCGGCGACGAGGTCACCGACACGGACCGCTCTTCCACTGACCTCCGGGACACCGGGGTGTCCGTGGACAAGACGGGCCCATCCAGCGCCGCCATCGGCGACGAGGTGACATACACGATCACCGTTTACAACACCGGCGAGGTGGACCTGTACGTGACCGAGATCTACGACACGCTCCTGGGCGACCTGACCGGCGAGATCAGCGGCGGAGTCATTACAGTCGCGGAGGTCTACGAGGAGTTCGAGTACACGTATGTCGTTCAGGCCTCGGACCCGGACCCGTTGCCCAACACCATCACGGTGACCGGGGAGAACGAGTACGGCGGCAACGAGGTGACCGACAGCGACGGCCACTCCATCGACATCGAGTACACCGGGGTGACCATCGAGAAGTCCGGGCCGTCCACCGCCGAGGTCTGGGAGGTCATCACCTACACGATCACCGTCACGAACACCGGCGACACTGACCTGTACATATCCTCGCTCACAGACACTCTCCTTGGCGACCTTCGCAGCCAGATAAGCGGCGGCGTCATCACCGTGGCTGAGGGGTCCGAGACGTTCGACTACACCTACCGTGTGACCTCCACCCCCGACCCGCTCGTCAATTCGATCACCGTCGTCGGCGAGAACGGGAACGGCGAGGACGAGGTCACCGACACGGACGATCACAGAGTCGACATCCTCTACACCGGCCTCGAGGTGAACAAGTCAGGTCCGGCGAGAGCGCAGGTCGGCGAGACGATCACATACACGGTCACGGTGACGAACACCGGCGAGGTCGACCTCTACGTCCGGTCGATCACCGACACGCTCCTCGGAGACATTACCGCGTACATCGCTGACGGCGACATCACCCTTGCCGAGGGCTTCGAGACCTTCACGTACAACTTCACCGTCACCGACGCGTACGACCCGCTCACCAACGGCGTCAACGTGAACTGCGAGAACCAGTACGGGAGCGACTGGACCAGCGCTTCCGACAGCCACTCGGTGGACGTAATGTACGCCGCACTGAGCGTCGAGAAGTCGGGACCAGCCACCGCCGAGGTGGGCGAGACGTTAACATACCAGATCGACCTCGATAACGATGGCGAGGTGGACCTCTACATCACGGACATCAACGATACCCTGCTCGGGAATCTCACAGGCATGATCTCCGGCGGCGTCATAACGGTCGCCGAGGGCTCCGAGACCATCTACTGCGACTATACAGTGACGGACACATTCGATCCGCTCGAGAACACCGTCGTCGTGACCGCCTGGAACGAGTACGGAGACGACGAGGTGTCCGACAGCGCGAGTCACTCGGTGGACGTCCTCAGGACCGGGGTCTCGATCACGAAGACCGGCCCGGCGACCGCGGTCGTCGGCGAGACCATCGTCTACACGATCACGGTGACGAACACCGGCGAGGTGGACCTGTACATCGACGACCTGTGGGACAGCCTTATGGGCGACCTCTCGGGGGAGATATCCGGAGGCGTGGTGACGATCTCCGAAGGTTCCGAGACGTTCACCTACGAGTACACCATCTCCGGAGAGGACCCTGACCCACTGACCAACATGATGATCGTCAACGGCTCGAACTCCCATGAGAGCGACGAGGTGAGCGACTCGGACGGCCACAGCGTGGACATCGAGTACACCGACATCAGCATCGAGAAGGTCGGCCCGGGCAGCGCCATGGTCGGCGAGACCATCACCTACACTATAACTGTATACAACGACGGAGACGTCGACCTGTACGTCACCTACCTCTACGACACGCTCATGGGCGACCTCAGCGGCATGATATCCGGCGGTGTCATCACCGTCGGGGAGGGCTCGGAGACCTTCACGTACAACTATACCGTGACGGGCGAGGACAGCGATCCACTCGTGAACAACGTGACCGTGGTCGCGACGAACGTCAACGAGAGCGACAGGGACACGGACTCAGACGAGCACAACGTCGACATCTTGTACACGGGTGTGGAGATCCTCAAGACCGGGCCGGAGACCGCGCAGATAGGTGAGACGATAGAGTACACTATCACCGTGACCAACACAGGCGAGGTGGACCTGTACATCGCCGATCTGACGGACACGCTCCTCGGGAACCTGACCTCCATGATAACGGACGGTGTGATAACCGTCGAGGAGGGTTCCGAGACCTTCACCTACTACTACACTGTGACCGGCGAGGACGGCGACCCGCTGGACAATGTCGCGACCGTCCACGGCGAGAACGAGCACGGCGGCGACGAGGTGTCGTCCAGCGACCGCCATTCCGTCGATGTGGTCCATACCGGCGTCAGCATCGAGAAGGCCGGCCCGGCGACCGCGGAGGTCGGCGACACCATTACCTACACGATCACCGTGACCAACGAAGGAGAGGTGGACCTTTACATCACGGACCTGACCGATACGCTCCTCGGGAACCTGACGACCCTGATAACCGGTGGGGTCATAACCGTCGAGGAGGGCTTCGAGACCCTCGAGTACGACCATACGGTGACCGGGGAGGACGACGACCCGCTCGTCAACACCGTGACCGTCACCGGGGAGAACGCCTACGGCGAGGACGAGGTCTCCGACAGCGACACGCACCGCGTCGACATCATGTACACCGGAGTGTCGATCGAGAAGACCGGGCCGAGGACCGCCGAGGTGGGCGAGACGATAACCTACACGATAACGGTCACCAACACGGGCGACGTGGACCTCTACATCGCGGAGCTCAACGACTCCCTCCTTGGAGACCTCAGCAGCCACATAAGCGGCGGCGTGGTCACGGTCGAGGAGGGTTCCGAGACCTTCACCTACAACTACACCGTCGGCCCGAACGACCCCGACCTGCTCTGGAACAACGTCTCCGTCGAGGCGACGAACGAGAACCAGATGGACCCCGTCGAGGACGTTGACGGCCATTCGGTCGACCTCCTCTACACGGGCGTCCTGATCGAGAAGGCCGGGCCATCGTCCGCCGAGGTCGGCGAGACCATCACCTACACTGTAACGGTGATTAATACGGGTGAGGTGGACCTCTACATCACCTACCTCAATGACACCCTCGCAGGCGATCTCTCCGGGTACATCTCCGGCGGCGTCGTCACGGTTGCCGAGTACTACGAAACGTTCACGTACGGCTACACCGTCGACGCCCTGCCCGATCCGCTCCCGAACATCGTGTCGGTCCTTGCGACCAACGGGTACGGCGGCGACGAGGTCGGGGACATGAGCTCCCATTTCGTGGACATCCTCCGCACGAACGTCAGCATCGAGAAGCGAGGTCCAGAGACGGCTGAGGTGGGAGAGACGATCACCTATACGGTCACCGTCCACAACGACGGAGAGGTCGATCTCTGGATCGCCTATCTCTACGACAGCCTTGCGGGCGACATCTCCAGCCAGATCACCGGAGGCGTCATCACGGTGGCCGAGGGTTACGAGACGGTCACGTATGAATATACCGTGACAAGCGAGGACAGCGATCCCCTGGTCAACAACGTCACTGTGGTGGGGTACAACTCCCATGGCAGGGACTGGGTCGTCGCGCAGGCGAACCACTCCGTCGACCTGCTCTACACCGGCGTCGAGATCGTGAAGACCGGCCCG
>JAKEGO010000080.1 GCA_022615805.1 Thermoplasmata archaeon | reverse complement strand
AGGGGCAGACGACGGGGGATGACGTGCTGGTGCCGATGTCCCTCGTGAGGTGGTCGGTCAGCTTCCGGTCTCCGAGCAGGCGGCGGAGCTCTCCCGGATCGAGCCACATCCCGCCGCAGTCGGGGCAGACGTCGACGCGGACGTTCCTCCCCGGCACGTCCACCTCGATCTCCCTCAGGTGAGCGCGGTCCCTGGGACACTGCAATCCCTTCAAGAGCCTGCTCGTTCGCGTCATTCGCCCTACTCCCTCGTGCGAGGAAACGGCCCTCGTGGTTTTAGGGTTTCGCTTCACCCTCGCCGCCGTCCTTCGCCACATCCCCCTCCTCACTCTCCGGAGGGGGCCGCCGTCTCTCGGGCATTCTCCACGGGATGGGCTGGTGGCACCTCACGCAGAGCCACTTCCCCACCGACCTGTCCCATTCGCCCGTCCTCCCGTGCTGCCCGCAGTACGGGGCGAGGAATCCCGGATCAGCGCAGACCTTCCCGTCGTCCTCGAGCGCCCTGAAAAGTTTGAAGCAGAACTTGACGAAGACGTCGTCGTACTCGGTCATGAGGCCGGGCCCGGTCGGATGGTTGACCCCGACATCCTCGTAGTACCGATGCGAGCTCACGATAAGGGCCTTCCTCGCCGACGGTTTCCGGACGGTCTTCCACCCGATGGCCTGGACGAGGATGTAGCACTGCCACGTCGCGATGGCGAACCTCACGAGCCCCTTCCCGCGCAGGATGCGGTAGTCGGTCACTTCGTCGAGCGGGTGCAACGTGAAGAGCCGGCCTATCTCGAACTTGTTCTCGATCGGGATCGGCTTCCCTGGCGCGACGCTGCTGGAGTCCACGAAAGCGCTGTCGAGGCCGACGGCCTCGAACTCCTCCCCCGTGATGCTGACCCGCGATGGCACTGGCCTGAGCCCCACCAACGATTCCGTCATCCACGCCACGTCGTGGCGCGTCATCCCGGTGCGCTTCACCTTCTCCCCGGCCCTCTCGACGAGGCTCACCACGGCCGGGAACTGTACCATCCTGCCAGATGCCATTCCACGAAGGTATCGCGCTCCTGATATAATATGGTCACGAAGGTCCGGAGGCGGGCCGCTTGCCGTCGATCTCCCTATCGATATGGTCCATCGGGCGCCGGATCGAAGGAACCGATATGGTCGACAATACCGTGGGAAGTGCGCTCCGGTCAGAAGGCCCTCTCGCCCAGGTAGTCGAACTCGTGCCAGAACCCCGTGTTCGATAGGTGGATGAACTCCTCCTCCAGAAGGGCGTAGTGCCTGCGCTCCTGGCGGATGATCTCCTCGAGGATGCCCGCAACGGTCCCGTCGTCCACGCGTTCCTTGATGGCGGTGTAATGGTCGACGGACCTCGCCTCGCTCTCCATCCCGACCTTCAGGGCGGCCAGGTCGTCGGAGTCGGGCTCCGCCCCCGCGGACCGGGGGTCCTTCGGGAAGACGGGCATCTCGCCGTACCCCTCGGTCCGCTCGGCGAGGGCGTCCCAGTCCTCCTTCCCGACCTTGCCGCGGAACATCCTCTGGAACGTCTCCAGGTGGGCCTTCTCGTCGAGCGCGAGGCTGGCGAAGATCGCCCTGCCCATCTCGCTCGAGGTCTGGTCCGCCGCGCGGACGTAGAACGCGTGGCCCTCCTTCTCCATCCGTATCGCCATGGCGATGGCGTCCTTGACATCGATGGGCTTGCTCAATGCCTTCCCCCCTTTTCTCGCCACCGGATTTACCAGGTGGGTATAGACCTTTTCCCCGAACCCCGGGGGGCGGACCGTGAGCGGAGATGATGCCTCCGTCGCGCTCTTCGCCCCGGACCTGTGGCCGGGTTCACTCCTGCCAACCGTCCTCGCCGCGGGTGCCTTCCGTCGGCATGGGCTCGCGGGGCTTGGAGCCGGCCATCACCGCGCGCCGGCGTCCCCGGCGGCTCCGGCGGACGGCCTCGTTGAGGAACCATAGCCCGACGAGGAGGAGGAGGACGGCGCAGCAACAGACGACGAGGGGCCAAAGGAACAAGCCTATCAGGACGAGCGCTATCGCGACGACGAGGAGGCCTATCCCGGCCAGAACCGCGACCATCGTGTCCATCTTCGAACCCTCACTCCAGGAATGCGATGCCGTTGAATAACCTTGCGGAGGCCCGGCGCGGTCCGCGCCCGGGCCCGTATGATGCTCGTCGAGTGGCTTCGCCCGTCCCGTTGTGCCATCGCATGATCCATTAATAGATATTTCGATTGTCCTATATATCTATTAATAAAAATATATTGCAGTCCCTCCCGATCCTCATAGGGGAGCCCATCGCGCGTCCCGTGGATGGCGCCGGCGGGTGGCGGACCGGTCCGGGGAGCGGACCCGCGGGCCATCACGTCGTCCTCGTCACCCTTATCTATGCCAGACCGGATGACGGGTGGATGACGGGGGAACGATGGGCCGTTCACGACCTGGAGGCGGCGCTTTCGAGGTGCCGGGCCCGGAACGCGCAGGGCATCAGGTGCATCCTCGACGTCCTGGGGGAGGAGGCGGGGGGCCACGACCAGGCCGAGCGGTTCGTCGACGCCTACATCGCCCTCGCGGAAGCCATCTCCTCACGTGGCCTCGACGCCTCGGTGACCGTCAAGGTCACGGCCCTCGGGGCGCACGTCGACACGACGAGTGCTGAAGGGAACTTGATGAGGGTGTGCCGGGCAGCGCGGGACCTCGGCGTCGCCTTCGAGGTCGACATGGAGGGCACCCCGCTGGTCGAGCACACCATCGATGCCGTGCTCGCCTGCGTCGACGAGGGCCTTCCCGCCACGGTCGCGCTCCAGGCATACCTCGACAGGACCCCGGAGGATATGGAGCTGATGGTCGACGCCGGCGTGGGGGTGAGGCTCGTCAAGGGCGCCTACATGGGAGACGTCACCGACCATGGCGAGATCCAACGCAGGTTCGTCGGCCTCGCACGCGGCCTTCTCGGGAAGATGGTCCCGTTCGGCGCCGGGACGCACGACCCGGTCCTCGTCGATCGCCTCCTTGGCATGGCCGACGATGCCCGGGACCGCTTCGAACTATCGTTCCTGATGGGGCTGGCCGACTCGACGAAGGAGAGGCTCGCGTCGGAGGGGTGGCGGGTTGCCGAGTACATCCCCTTCGGCCGGGACCTTCGGGCATACCAGGTGCGGCGTGAGCGTTATCTCAAGGCCCTCGACCACCTCGGGCTCGCGCCTGCCCAGTGACCCTCGCGCATGTCCCTTCACCGGGCTTTCACGGCCATATATCCCAGGACGACACCGATGCGGTCGCTCACCGTCGCTTCCGATCTCCGGCGAGGCGCGCCCTGGCGACATGCCGCGGCCCTCCCCGCGCCGTCGCCTGCGGGATGCCGGGAGGGGGTCTGACGGGCATCGTCCTACGGCATTCCGGACAGATCGCGACCTCCTCCCTCGCCATTATGCCCTGGGAGACCTGCTCGATCCCGGACCGGTGCCCGCAAGCGGGACATTCCACGGTCATCCGGTAAAGGTACATGTCTGTGCCCCCGAGGTGCGTTCCTGCAACCCGCGGGGGCATGCCCACCGGTGGGCGGGCATCGATCCCGAACACGAAGCGCGCTCGACATCGAGGGCAGACCGCATCGCCCTGGCCGCCCGCCCGCGTCTCTGTGGATCTCGTCGCAGTGAACTCGTAGTCACATCGCGGGCAGAAGACGTCGACGGCGTGTTCGTAGAGCCCGGTGGCATGGCTGAAGCGCGTGAAGGGTTCGCTCGGCGTAGGAGCCCTCCTCGCCCCGGCGTGCGCGCCCGGGGGCACATCGCCGTTGCCGAGGTACCTCCTCCGGCGTCTGAAATGCTCCCTGAGCGCGAAGAAGACGAACCGGGCCCGCGAGCGGACCCGCCAGTACGCGATGATGCCGTCTCCGGGGAACCTCGCCATCGATCTGATCCGGACCAGCGCCCTCGCCCCGTCGATCCGGGCGACGCTGACCCTGACAGGGCGCGTGACGAGCCATCTGTCCGGCGCCCTGCCCGACGCGTACCTCCTGGGGAAGACCTCGCAGGTCAGTTCCCCGGTCCAGATGACGCCGAGGCGCCGCTCCATCATCGTCCGGTGTGCTCCCGCGGCGACGAGTTCGGGGCTCCCGAGGACAACGAGCCTGTCGCTCCACGCTGGCTCGAGCGCCCAAGCAACGAACGTCGCGACGATCAGGCTGAACCCGAGGAGGAAGAGGACGAGGAGGAGCGGACCGGCGGAGACCGATGCCGGTCCGATGTCGATCGGGCCCGAATAGAGCATTGCCGCGAGGACAAGGTCGAGGCAGATGATCGCCGCAAGCTCGAGCGCCTGGCCTCTCACCCCGGGGCGGCGGGCGCGGTCCATCCACGGCCGTTCGGCGGGAGACGCCCTCGTCCCGGCCTGCCTTGGCGAATGCCTCCTGTCGGGTCCCCGCTCCACGGGCATCGAACATCCCTGCCGACGTAAAACGCTTTCGGATGCCTCAGTAGAGCCCCTCGACGCTGAGGTAACGCTCGCCGGGGTCCGCGAGCACGGCGACTATCAGCTTCCCCTCGCTCTCCGGGCGACGGGCGATCTCGCGGGCCGCGAACGCCGTCATGCCCGAGGTGATGCCGCACAAGAGGCCCTCCCTCCTGGCGATCTCGCGACACGTCTCGAACGATACATCCTCCGAGACGGTGATCACCTCGTCGAGCAGGGACCTGTCGAGGACCTCCGGCACCCAGCCGGGGCTCGTGCCAGCCTGCCTGTGGGGCCGGAACTCGCCGCGGGAGATCATGGCCGCGACCTCGGGCTCGACGCCCACCGCCCTGAAGGACGGCTTCCTCGGCCTTATGCACCTCGCGGCCCCCATGAGGGTCCCGGTGGTCCCGAGGCCGGCCACCAGGACGTCGATGCGGCCGTCGGTCTGGCGCCACAGCTCCTCGCCGGTGGTCAGGCGGTGCGCCTCCGGGTTCGCTGGGTTGGAGTGCTGCTCGATGTAGAAAGCGTCCTCGATGCTCTCGAGCAGTCCGATCGCCCTCGCCTTCGCGCCGGCGGTGCCCTCCGATGCGGGGGTGAGCTCGAGTTCTGCGCCGAGCGCCCTCAGGATGCGCCTGCGCTCCTCGGAATACATCTCGGACATGCAGATGATGAGGCGTAATCCCTTGACGGCGCATATGTGCGCCAGTGCGATGCCGGTGTTGCCCGACGTGGCCTCGACGATGACCGTGTCGGGGCCGATGCTGCCATCCTCGATGCCCGCCTCGATCATGCCAAGAACCGGACGGTCCTTGACGCTATAGGGATTGAACATCTCCAGCTT
>JAKEGO010000079.1 GCA_022615805.1 Thermoplasmata archaeon | reverse complement strand
TTTAACTTCATTAATGATACAGCCAAGGATAAAACCGAGCCACATCGATCTCTTCAGGAAAGGCGTTCGGTCGCTGGAAAAAGAACTGGAGGACGCGTCAAGCTCGAAGGATGTCCTCTATAAGGTCCTCGATATGAACGCCATCAATCGACTGGCAGCTTCGTTCCACAGGCTCCACCTCCGGACCGATCTCGGGGACGAACTCTTCCGAGGTTCAACGGAGTATGTCCTCTCGAACATACGCGAATTCGAGCTGCAATACGCTCAGTCCGTTCGGGATGACGATTGCGCCACCTATCTCCGCTATCAGGGGTTCGCGTCGGAGAGATTGCCGTTTTACTTCCATGAGAACAAGACTGTCTTCGAGGTATTCCAGAGACTTCGTGACATCCGTGATGAGACCGGATGTGCCGTCCCTCTACGGTCGCTATGCGAATCATTCGATGAGGCAACAGTGGAGAATGCCGTAGGCATCCTCATGAACCGGGGGAAGGTATTCCAGGTCCGGGACGGTGTGTACGATGTCGTCTAGTTTCACCAACGACCCCATGAACCTACTTAACATGGGATATACATCCGATGTTCATGGAACGTGATCCAATGCAAGAGGACATTGCGGAAGGATTCCTGAACATGAGAGACCGATTGAACGCGGTCCAGCAGCAGTTGAGTGACGTGGAACGAAGTTCAACGGAGATTCTTACCCGGGTGAACGACATCGAGAAACAGATGGATGCCCTCGTTCGGGAATCGAACCGCAGGGATGCGGCAATGTCCAGATAGACCTACGATCCACTTTTCCCCGATCACTCCTTCTTCCCGTACCCGATCGTGCCGACCGCCTTCTCGACCTCCTTCAGGACCTCCGGGTCCTCGATGGTGGACGGGACGCGGTAGTCGTGGCCGTCAGCGATCTTCCTTATGGTCCCGCGGAGGACCTTCCCGCTCCGGGTCTTCGGGAGCCTGTCGACGATCGCGGCCTGCCTGAAGCAGGCGATCGCGCCGATGTCCCCCCTGATCCTTCTGACGAGGTCCCTGACTATCTCCTCGTGCGGGGTCGTCGCCCCCTTCTTCAGCACCACGAGGCCGATCGGCACCTGCCCCTTCAGATCGTCGTTGGCGCCCACGACGGCGCACTCGGCGATGTCCGGGTGGTTGGAGATGACCTCCTCCATGGCCCCGGTCGACAGGCGATGGCCCGCGACGTTGATGACGTCGTCCACCCGGCCCATGACGAAGACGTAGCCGTCGTGGTCGATGTACCCGCCGTCCCCCGTGAAGTAGTACCCGGGGAAGGGCTCCATGTACGACTCCCTGAACCGCTTCTCGTTCCGCCACAGGCCGGTGAAGCAGCCCGGAGGCAGCGGGAGCCTGACGACGAGGACGCCCTCCTCGTTCTCCCCGAGCTCCCTCCCGGATGCGTCGAGGACCCTCAGGTCGTACCCGGGCGATGGCTTCGTCGCCGAGCCGGGCTTCACCTTGAACGTCGTCAGGTCGCGGAAGTTCGCGGTTATCGCCCACGCGGTCTCCGTCTGCCACCAGTGGTCGTACACCGGGACGCCCAGGAGCTCGGTCGCCCAGAAGTAGGTGTCCGGGTCGGTGCGCTCCCCCGCCAGGAAGAGCGCCTCGAACCGCGATATGTCGTACCCTTTCAGGAAGAGCCCGTCGGGGTCCTCCCTCTTGATGGCCCGGAATGCGGTGGGGGCGGTGAACATGACCTTCACGCCGTGCTGGGATATGACGCGCCAGAAGGCGCCCGCGTCGGGGGTGCCGATCGGCTTCCCCTCGTACATGACGGTGGTAGCGCCTATGAGGAGCGGCGCGTAGACGATGTAGGAGTGTCCCACGACCCATCCGACGTCGGATGCCGTCCACCATATGTCGCCGGGTTCGATGCCGTAGATGTGGCGCATCGTCCATGCGAGGGCCACAGCGTGCCCGCCGTTGTCGCGCACGACTCCTTTCGGCATGCCGGTCGTGCCGGACGTGTAGAGGATGTAGAGCGGGTCGGTCGCCTTCACGATCTCGCAGGGCGCGGGCTCCGCGTCCGCCATGAGTTCCGCCCAGTCGAGGTAGATGCCGTCGAGGGGCGCTTCGACCTCGGGCCTCTGGAAGAGGATGATGCGGTCCGGTTTCGCGCGGGACATTCCGAGGGCTTCGTCGAGGAGGGGCCTGTATGGGATGACCTTCTTCCCCTCGATGCCGCAGGATGCCGTGATGATGACCTTCGGGGCGGCGTCGTCTATCCTGAGGGCGAGCTCGCGCGGGGCGAACCCTCCGAAGACCACGGAATGGATGGCGCCGATCCTGGCGCAGGCGAGCATCGCCACCAGGGCCTCGGGGACCATCGGCATGTAGATGATGACCGTGTCGCCCTTGCCCACGCCCTGCCCCTTCAGCACCCCAGCGAAGCGCGACACGAGGTCGAGGAGCTCTCCGTAGGTGTACCTCGTGACCCTCATGCCCGTGACGGGGCTGTCGTGTATGAGCGCCACCTGGTCGGCCCTGCCGTCCGCGACGTGGCGGTCGAGCGCGTTGTGGCAGGTGTTCATCTCGGCGCCGATGAACCAGCGGTAGAACGGGGGGTCGTCGAAGTCGAGCACGCGGTCCCAGCGGCGGTGCCAGTCGATGGCCTCGGCCGCCTCCGCCCAGAAGGTCTCGGGTTCATCGATGGATGCCCTGAATGCCTCGTCGTAGTCCATGGAACGCCTCCGGTCGGTCCGAGTATCCAGCGGCCTGTAATAACGTTTCCGGTCCGAGCGTCCGTCCATCTCGACCATTACCACCAAGGAGGACGAGGGCACCCCGTCCCGCGGTCCGGGTGGACTCGGGCAGGATCCGAACGGCATGGCCGCGAAAGTGGTGATCGGTGGCCGAAGCCCATGCGTTTTGCATGGCCGGGCATGATGGCTCAGCGCCGCGCGCGAGCGTATGTCCCCATCAGCACCGCATCGTCGAGGGAGTTCAATTTGACGAGGTTGTAGAAGTTGTTCTCGGATATCGTCGGCAGGACCTCGACCCTGAGGGCGTACAGCTTGAAGTAGTACCTGTGGGTGCCCGACGGTGGGCATGGGCCGCCGTAGTGGAGGCGGCCGAAGTCGTTCATCACCTGACGGGCCCCCTCCGGGACAGTTCCCCGCGGTATCTCCAGGACGTCAGCGGGGATGTCGCAGACGAGCCAGTGGACCCACGTCCCCATGGGCGCGTCCGGGTCGTCCACGATCAATGCGAAGCTTGCAACGCCCCGCGGGGCGCCCTCCCAAGCCAGGTGCGGCGAGACGTCCTCGCCATCGCACGTGAACCTGGTCGGTATTGAACCGCCGTGCTCGAAGTCGTCCGAACGCACCATCATGGTCGCACCTCGAAGTTCATGATGGCCCAATATGTTTAAATTTCTATCGGATAGATGATAATCAGCTGTTTCGGGGTAACTCCGATGATATTAATAATCAACCAATTGTTATCGGTCCAATGGATGGTCCGATGCATGGTGACCAACGAGCGATCTTCGTCGTGTTGATCATGATCGGCCTCTCTCTGGGATTGGCGACAGGCAAT
>JAKEGO010000078.1 GCA_022615805.1 Thermoplasmata archaeon | reverse complement strand
GGTCCACTCGAGGTCGACCGCGCCGCTCTCCTCCGAGTCGAGGTCGATGGTCGCGGTGTCGACGGCCGTCCCGTTCAGCTCGAGGGCGACGTCGATGTCCTTCTCGTCGCTCAGGCCGAGGTTCCTGAGCGTCCCGCGGACCGTCACGCTCTCCCCCACCTCGGCCCGCTCCGGGAGCTCGACCGAGACGACGGCCACGTCGTGCTGCGTCCCGCCAACGGTCACGACGAAGGAGTCGTTCCAGATGTGGGACGCTATATCCGCGAACCGGATGTCGAAAGTGATGTTGGTCCCGACGGGGGTGGCGTCGTCGACCTCGATGTCGTAGTCGCCGAGGCTCCACGCCGTCCCGCCCGCGGCGATGTTGCCATAGCTCTCGACGTCGTCGGTTATCGACACGTAGGGGCTGGACGAGCCGATCTCCCCGGAGACGCCGGCCGCGGTCCTCGTCCCCACGTTGCGCGCCTGGACGCCCAGCTCGATGATCTCGCCCGGGTTCACCACGCCGTCGCCGTTCCCGCTGCTGGACCCGAGGCCGTCGTCGTCAATGCTGTTGTCGGAATAGATGACGTTCGGTACGGGCTGGACGGTGACCTGGTGCTCCACCTCGTACGCCATCACGTCGTTCGTCCAGGCATCGAGGTCGACGATGTAGATCGTCGGTATGTCCACGCCGGGCGCCCTGGAGTGGAAGGAAACGGTTACATCGCACTCCTGGTACCTGTCGATGTCCTCCGTGTGCGTCACGGTCGCCTCGATGGCCCACAGGCCGCTCCCCTGGGTGGGGCCGCTGACGGCGACATCGTGGTCGACGTCGCCCGTGGAACCCACGAGGACGTCCTCGGGCTTCCCCCAGTCATCGGATATCGTGACCAGGAGCCGCGTCTCGTCGTCCTCGATGGAATACGGCGTCCTCGTGACCGGGATGCTCGCCACGAAGGCGACCTCCCTAGTACCGGAGTCAACCTCGTCCGGGCCGGCGACCTCGGTGCGCGTGAGGTCCTCGGCCCTCTTGACGGCGCCATAGGCGTCGATCTGGCCGTATCCCCAGCCGACGTTCCACTTCTCGCTGTACTGCGGCCTGTCGGCCGTCCCCCGAGCCTCGGCCGTGTCCCTCAGTATGTTCTTGACCTTCTGCTCGTACATCGGCGCGGTCGGCCTGAGGGAGGGGTTCGCCTCGAGCATGAGGGCGATGACCCCGGAGACCTGGGGGGTCGCCATGCTGGTCCCGTCCATGGCCACGAGGATGGCGCCGCTCCACGCGAGCGCGGACTGGATCCCGGAGCCCGGGGCGGCTATATGGGGCTTCATCTCGTCGTAAGGATCGTCATCGCTGTCGGTCCACCTCGGGCCCCTGGCCGAGAAGCCGGACAGCGTATCGTCAGACCGGCCGATGGTGTCGTGGTCGTCGTAGGACGCGACGTTTATCGAGCGGTCGGCCGAGCCCGGGGTGGAGAGGCCGTCGTTGTTCGGGCCATTGTTCCCCGCCGCTACGACCGCGAAGATGCCGGCCTCCACCATGTCGTCCACCGCCTGGGACATCTGGTCGTCGCCGTTCGATGCCGCGCCGCCGAAGCTCATGCTCACGATCGGGACGCCGTCGTTGGCAGCCCCGTCGTTCTCCCAGTCCGTCTCGTTGTTCTCGATGCACCAGTCGATGGCAGCGAGGACGCCGGCCATGTTGAGGTTCGTGAGCGCGCCCACGCGTATGTCTATGAGCCTGCTGCCTGGTGCCGGCCCCTGGTGGGTGGTCCCGGTGCCCAGCGCGTCGCCCGCACAGTGGCTCCCGTGGGCGAGGTCCCCTTCCTCGGGGTTCACGGCGACGCCGCCGACGAGGACGCCGGTCGAGGCGTCCGCCCCGGCGATGAACTTCGGGTCGTAGGTCACGGGGTCGTCGTCCATGTCGTCGACCATGGTGTGTCCCGTGGGGATCTGGTCGTTGACGCCGGAGTCCATGATCGCGATGTTCTGCCCATCACCATCGTAGCCGAGGTCCCAGGCAGTGTAAGGGCTGTACTCGGTGGAGTCCCGCGCCCTCATCGAAGGGACAGAGTACTCGACCATGAAGGTCATGCGCGGCGGTACTTCGATCAGCACGGTCCCGTCGAGGCCGACCAGGTCCGGGAGATCGCGGGCGCGCACCGGCCCCACGGCGATGCTCCGGAGGTGGCGGGCGGCGTACTTGACGCTGACGCCGCGTCCCTCGAGCCATTCGACGTCCGACCTCGCGGGGAGCCTGTCGAGGCCGATGAACACGTCCTCGAACGTGCCGGTGCCATTGATGTACGCCCGGTCGAGGAGGTCGTCGATGCCATTGCCGTTGACATCCCTCTGGAAACGCGTCCACCAACCGTCCGGCCTTTCGCCGAGGGAGGGGAGCTCGCCGGGTGCCCAGGCATCCGACATGGCGCCAACGGGTACGCCACCGATGACGATCATAACGAGCAGAAAGACAGATGTCCATCTCATTGCCATCACTCACACTTCTGCCCATCCCCACCGACGTTTATAATCATATCTGTAGTCCCGAAACGATCTGGAGCGGCCGGTCGACGGACGCCCTTGGGATTCCGGGGATGGTGGCCACACGACACGGGCGTTCAAGGATCATCCGCGCATCCCCCCTCCGGACTGCGAAGGTTAAAATACACCGCGACCGATGGAATGGTATATGAAAGCAGCCCAGGCACTCCGAGTAGTGTTACTTCTATCGTTCGTGGTCGTCCCGATCGCTGCCATGGCCCTCGTCCCTGGCCCCGCCTGCGGCTCGTGGACCGGCCTTCGCGGGGGCCCCTCCCGCAACTCGTCGGCCGACAACGTCCTACCCGCCATCCTCGGGATCGACTGGAAGTTCGCGGCCAATGGCGACCTGCGCGCGCCGCTTTGCATCGATGGATCGGCCTACGTCGTCTCCTCCAACGGGCGCGTCTACTCGGTCGCGGTGGACAACGGCTCGGAGGAATGGAGCCTCAACCTCGGCAAGGTCGTCTTCCAGCCGCTGGAGGCATTCGACGACGGGGTCCACGTCTCCGTCGAGGATGATGTCCACGTCATACCGCTCGCCGGCGGCAACGTGACGAGATACGTCATGCCGGGGGAGATAGCGGCGACGCCGGCGCCCCTCGGCGCCTACATCATCCTCGGCATCGAGGCCGGCATCGTGATCCACGACGGAGGGACGGTGCTCTACAGCGAATCCCTCCCGAACGTGCCGTCCACCATCGCCTCCAACGGAGGGCGCGCGTTCCTCAGGTACGCGTCCACGCTCCTGGGGGTCGACCCGGACGGCTCGAACGTCAGCACCACGCTGCCATCGACCGATGGCATGCCGGTGATCCATGACGGGCGCATCTACATCATCTCCGGGGACTCCCTCCGCGTCTACGACGCCGACCTTTCCCTCGAGGCCTCGATCCCGGTGGCGGACGGCGCAAAGGGGCTCGCGGTCGGCAGCCTCGCGGTCTTCACGGTCGGGAGCAACGTCACCGCCTACGATCCGGACACCCTCGTCCACAGGTGGACCTCGGACATCGACCTCGAGATCACGACCCCGCCCCTCGTCCTCGGCAACGCCGTGGCGGTCGGCACGGAAACAGGCGTGTCGATCATCTCCTCGAAGGGGAAGCACCTCCAGGACATCGCCCTCGACGACCGCCCCCTGGGCGGTCTAGCCCCGTGCGGGTCAGGCATCCTCGCCGCCACGCGCGGCAACTCGCTCTACCTGCTGACATCGGATGCCGACGGGGACTCGATCGCGGACCGCGTGGACACATTCCCCTCCGACCCGACGCAGTGGTCCGACGCGGACGGCGACGGGCACGGGGACAACACGACCGGGAACGGGGCGGACGCGTTCCCCTCCGACCCGACGCAGTGGTCCGACGCGGACGGCGACGGATACGGCGACGATCGGAACGGCACATCCCCGGACGCCTTCCCAGACGAGCCGACCCAGCACTCCGACTCGGACGGCGACGGCTTCGGGGACGACCCGCTCGGCGTCGACCCCGACGACTATCCCTCTGACCCGACGCAGTGGCGCGACACCGACGGCGACGGACACGGCGACAATCCCAACGGGACGGCCCCGGACGCCTTCCCCGCCGACCCGACGCAATGGAAGGACACGGACGGCGACGGGCACGGCGACAACCTCCTCGGGAACGATCCCGACATGTTCCCCGCCGACCCGACCCAGTGGCGCGATGCCGACGGCGATACCTACGGAGACGATCCGGAGGGGACGAAGCCGGACGCCTTCCCGCACGATCCGACGCAGTGGAACGACACCGACGGAGACGACCACGGGGACAATCCGATGGGATTGAACGCCGACAGGTTCCCCACCGACCCAACGCAGTGGAACGACACCGACGGCGACGGTTACGGTGACAACCCCGACGGGACGGCTCCCGACAGGTTCCCGTTGGACCGGACGCAGTGGAACGACACCGACAGCGACGGTTACGGTGACAACCCCGACGGCGAGAACGCAGATCCCTTCCCCGAGGACCCGACCCAGTGGAGCGATGCCGACGGGGACGGGCACGGCGACAATCCCTCGGGCACATCCCCCGACGATCTCCCCGGGGACCCGACACAGTGGAACGACGCCGACGGCGACGGGTACGGGGACGACCCTGACGGCGATCGCCCGGACGCCTTCCCGATGGACCCGGACGAATGGGCCGACTCGGACGGCGACGGCGTCGGGGACAACGGTGACGAGCGACCCTACGACGCGGACGACGACGGGACCGACGACGCGGAGGACGCGTTCCCGCTGGACCCCGCGGCGAGCGTCGACGATGACCGCGACGGTCACCCGGACGCATGGCATCCGGGGATGGGCCCGATGGACTCGACGACCGGGCTGACGATCGACAGGTTCCCGAAGGTCCCATCCCAGTGGGTCGACGCAGACGGCGACGGCCACGGGGACAACGCCACCGGATACAGCGGGGACCTCTTCCCCGCGGACGACGATGAGTGGGCTGACGGCGACGAGGATGGCCACGGCGACAACGGAGACCTCTTCCCGGACGACCCGGACGAGTGGGCCGACTCGGACGGCGACGGCGTCGGCGACAACGCCGATATCTACCCAAACGACCGGGACAACGACGGGAGGACCGACGGCCGCGACGAATTCCCCGACGACCCCGACGAGTGGTCCGACGCCGACGGGGACGGCAAGGGCGACAACTCGGACGCGATCCCCATCAACGACGTGTACTTCTTCACCGGGCTGCTCGCGCTGGTCGCGGCAGCGGCCATCGTGGCCATCGCGGCGACGTACCGCAGGAGGGCGCGGCGGCGGCAAGCCGCCAGGGCATCGCGCCAGCGGCGGCCCGCCGGCCGGGCGCGGCCCTCCGGCCGCCAGGGCGGGCGCCCCGCACCCCGCACATCCGGGAAGCGGCCCGAGATCCCCTCCGGCACCCGGCGCCCGCGGGTCAGTGCGGCATCCTCCCGGCCACCCGCCGCCGGAACGGCGAGGGGCACCCGGCACGTTCCAGGGAAGGCGGCCGCCCCCAGGGTGAAGACCGTCAAGGCGCGGGCCGGGAAACCCCCGGCACGGCGCGCGGCATCGCCATCCGCCGGCATACGCAACGATGACCTCGAGGAGGTCCACCGGCGGTACCGGGGCCAGCTGAGGACCATGATGGAGGCGATGCGCGAGAAGGGGATCCCCTCCGACGACATCGCCGTGTACTCGTCGAGGTCAAGACAGGGGCCCGCGAGGGGAAGGGTGGACGCGCTGATGAAGGGCGTCGCCAAGGCGGAGCGCAAGCTCGTCACGTTCGATACCGCGCTCGCGATGTCCAACGAGATGAAGATGGCCGCCGCCGACCTCCGCGACAGGGGATACTCGACGGCCTCCCTCAGGATCGACGCGCTCGAGGCCGAGCGCATGCTCCGCGAGGGTGACGAACGGTCGGCCTACCGGGTGATGGTACCCGTGCTCCCGTACGTCCGCAGGCTGAGGGCCCTGCCCAGGGGCTCCGAGAGGCCGGCCGACGAGGTCGAACGCCTGGTGGCCACGCGCCGCGTCCTGGCGGGCGGCGACCCCTCGGCATCGAGGGACCTACTCGCGAATGCCCTCGTATCGAGGGGGGCGGAGACAAGGGGCGACATCCTGGTCATGCGGGACCCGGGGCCATGGGGGATCTCGTTCGAGTACGCGTCCCGGACGGTAAAGCCGGCCGACGTCGAGGCGGCGACCGTCCTGCTCGCGGTCCACAACCTCAAGCGCATCCACCTCTTCAGCGGCTCCGGGTTCACCCCGGCGGCGATCGAGAGGGCAGACGAGCTGAAGGTCGTGAAGCCGATGAGCGTCAACGAGGCCATGGAGCTATTGTGGCCCGAGGCCGGGAGCGTGGCGGCAATTCCGAGGGAAACGCCCGGGACGGCCCGGGGCGGTCAGCCACCAGCGCCTCCGATCGGGACCCGGCCGTCGACCGCGGCGGCGCCCTCAAGGGATGCGCCGTCGGAGACCCCGGCCGGGACGGTGCCTCCGGGGACGCCCCGGGCGACGCCTGGCCGCCCGCCGCCGCCCGCCCAGGGTCCGGAGGGATCCCCGGCCCAGCGCGGCGATGCGGGGGAGGGGGGCGCGCCCGATGCCCGGGCACCGTCGGAAAGGACGGGGGATGACGTCGCCGATGGCACGAAGGCAGGAAGAGCCCCCGGAAGGCAGGGTGGACCGAAGCGCGCGTCCGGCCCGCAGAAACGCCCGGTCGCCCGGAGGGGCTCACCGCCGCCGCGAAGGAAGGACGGCCGACGCTGACGCCCTCCGCCAGCGGAACGAACGGGACGTGCGGCCCCGAAGGTTCTCACGGTCGATCGTGGCCGAGCGGGCTACCTGATGTAGCCCACCTCGTCCCCGTCGCCCTTCTCCAGAAGATCGGCGAGGTCCCTTATCTGAGTCGTGAGGCGCTCGACCTCAACGGCCTTGCGGTCGAGGTCGTCCAGGTCAGCCTCGAGCCCGAGCATCGACTTCAATACCTCGAGGACCGCGCGGGCGCTCGCGGGGTCGGCGATGTAACCGTGTGTCTCCCCCATGAGGCAGACGCCACGCATCCCGCGGAGGCCGCCGAGCCCGAGCAGGAGCCCGCTCGCGCCGACGATCCCGCCGCCGGGCTCCCCCTCGCCGACGACCACGTCGAACCCCCTCACCCACCCGACCAGATCAGGGGAGTTGACCGCCGCGAAGACCCGCGGGCCCTCGACGAAGTGGCCGACGCTGTACCCTCCGAGGGTGTAGACCGACCGGACGCCGAGGTCGGAGCAGATGTCGAGGACGGCTTCAGCCAGGGCGTACTGCCCGGCGTGGTCGACCGCCTGGAAGTCTCCGCAAAGGAAGACGATGTCCCCACCCGCCCTGCGGTGGTGGAAGAGCCTGAGAGAGACCATGGTGGCGACGCCGTTCCCGTCGACCATCACCTGGGCCGGGAGGTGGACGGAACGGATGGTCGCGAAGGGGACGGCGCCGAGGACGTCGACAAGATGGTCGACGCCTATCTTCCCGACGTTGCCCACGCCGGGGAGCCCCTCGATCAGCACCGGCTCCACGAGGTCCGGGCGCTCTGCGATGTCCACGACGACATCGTCCACCGGTCAATCCTCCGCGAAGATGCGCATGATGAGGGCCTTCTGCACGTGCAACCGGTTCTCGGACTGCGCGTAGACGATGGAACGGGGCCCGTCGATGACCTCGGCGGTGACCTCCTCCTCCCTGTGGGCGGGGAGGCAGTGGAGGAAGATGGCATCGCGCTTCGCGCGGTCCATGAGCCGGTCGTCCACCTGATACGGCCGGAAAGCCCGGAGCCTCGCTGCCTTCTCCTCCTCGTTCCCCATGGAGACCCACGTGTCGGTGTAGACCGCGTCCGCTCCCGCGACCGCGTCGTCGGGGTTCGTGGTGATGTCGATCGTCGTGCCATGGTCCCTCGCGATGGCGCGAGCCCTGTCGAGGATCGCGGCGCGCGGTCCATAGAACGACGGCGTCGCGACTGCGAGGTCGAGGCCGACGAAGGGGCATGCGAGCATGAGCGAGTTGCAGACGTTGTTGCCGTCGCCCACGAACGCGAGCTTCCTCCCGTCGAAGGAGCCCTTGGACTCCCGTATCGTCATCAGGTCGGCCAGCGCCTGGCACGGGTGCTCCGTGTCGTCGAGCGCGTTGATCACGGGGATGGACGACCTCTTGGCCAGCTCGACCGTTGCGGCGTGGCTGAAGCCGCGGTACGCGATCAGGTCCACGTACCTCGAGAGGACCTTCGCCACGTCCACGATGGGCTCGCGGACGCCCATCTGGACCTCCGCCGGTGAAAGGTAGAGCGAATCGCCCCCGAGCTGCCGCATGGCGATCTCGAAGGAGACGCGGGTCCTGAGGGACGGCTTCTCGAAGAGGAGGGCGAGCGTCCGGCCCGACATGGTGTCGAGCCTCCTTCCCCTCTCGCGCTGCGCTGTCTCGAGGACCCCCGCAATGTCCTCGCCGACATCGACGACGGAAACGACATGCTTCATCGTCCATCCCATGCTGTACCTCTATTTATCGTTTATTGAGCATGTATTGAGCATGTGCCGTGCCCGGCGATGGCGAGAGGACCGATGGACCTTCCCGCACCTCGTCCGATGGACGGGGCGGACGCCATCCCGACACTTCAGCTCGGCTGCCGCAAAACGATGCGCCCGGGCACGCGGGCGGGTAACGCCATCCCGCGTCCCCGCCCGTCGCGGCCTCCGCCGGCCCCCCTGCACGGACGGGCGACAGTGCCGCGGTCCCCGTCCAGACGTAGCGCCAGAAGGCCCCCGGGAGAAGTCTTTTAATAATGAACCCGATATGCGGCCGGTGGCGAGAATGAACCACAAGGATTCGGCGGATTACATAGTCCAGAACGCGAAGGAGCACACGCGGCTCTTCGGGGACTCCCTCCCGATGATAGCTTCCGAGAACCTCATAAGCCCCCTCGCCCGCGAACTGCTGATCTCCGACCTCTGCGACAGGTACGCGGAGGGCCTCCCGGGGGAGCGTTACTACCAGGGCAACGAGTACGTCGACAGGATAGAGGTCAGGGTCCTGGAGCTCGCCCGCGAGCTCTTCAGGGTCCCCTATGCGGACGTCCGTCCGGTGTCCGGGACGGTGGCCAACCTCGCGATCCTCTTCGCGCTGACGAAGCCAGGCGACACGATAATCGTGCCGAACGTCTCGGACGGCGCGCACATCAGCACGGCGAAGTTCGGCGCCGTCGGCGTGCGGGGCCTGGACGGGGTCCCTTTCCCGTTCGACGTCGAGAACATGAACATCGACGTCAACGCTGCGAGGAAGCTCATCCTCGCGACGAAGCCGCGCATCACGCTGTTCGGGATGTCCGTCTTCCTCTTCCCCGCCCCCATCGACGAGCTCATCGACGCGGTCCGCGAGGCCGGGTCGATCGCCTGGTACGACGGCGCCCACGTCCTCGGGCTCATCGCCGGAGGGCGTTTCCAGGACCCCTTCAGGGAGGGGGTGGACGTCATGAGCGGCAGCACGCACAAGACACTACCGGGACCGCAGCACGGCATCATCCTCGCCGAGCCGAAGACGGACGTGATGTCGGAGGAGAAGTTCATCCGCAAGCTCACCTACGGCGTCTTCCCCGGCGTCCTGAGCAACCACCACCTCCACTCGATGGCCTCCCTCGGGGTCAGCCTCGCGGAGTGCCTCGACATGGGCCAGGAGTACGCGGCCCAGGTCGTCGCCAACGCGAAGGCCCTCGGCCAGGCGATGCACGAGAGGGGATTCGACGTCCTGTGCCCGCACCTGGGTTTCACGGAATCGCACACGATCGCGGTCGACGTCTCGAAGATCGGGGGAGGGACGCCCCTCGTCGAGGCCCTGGAGAGGGCGAACGTCATAACGAACAAGAACCTCCTGCCGTGGGACCCCACGGACGCGGCGCTGAACCCGAGCGGGATACGCCTCGGGACCCAGGAGCTCACCCGCATCGGGATGCGGGAGTCCGAGATGGTCGAGGTCGCCGAGATATTCAAGAGGGTGTGCATCGACAGGGAGGACCCCGCGAAGGTCAAGAGGTCGGTGGTCGAGCTCAAGCGCGGCTTCAAGACGGTGAAGTACTGCTTCAACGAGGATAAAGCATATAAATACCGGTCCATTGTAAGGTAACCTCCAGGAAAACGAGACCATGCCAGAGACACCAGTGCCCGAGGACCAGGCCGGCGCGGCCGGCGATCCCGCCGATGAAGGCGGGCCCACCCAGGACCCCGTCGAGGGGAGGAGGGTCCGGGCTTCCCGCGACGGCGCGGGACCGTCAGCCCTGGATGGGGCGGACGAGGGGAATGGCGCGGGAGGACACGGGGATGACGTGCATGGCGCGGCCGACGGAGCAGGAACCTACGTTCCGGGGGCGCCATCCGAGCCCGCGGAGGGCGGTCAGGGGGGGCGGGACGCCGGCGGAGAGCCATCCCCCGAGGACGGGGGAGGGGCGGTCACACGGCCTGGCATGGAGGGCGAGGGCCCGGAAGTGCCGGCGATCGCGATCCCCACCGCCGTCCAGACCGTCGAGCCCGGCCTGTCGGAGGAGGAGCTCAAGGAGCGCGACAGGGTCCGCATCGAGGACCTCCTCGAGGGACTGACCGGCGACGACATCGAGGAGCTCAAGAAGAAGCGCCGCAAGGCCGAGAAGGAGATGCTCAGGTTCATGGAGAAGCGCAACTCCCTCAATCTAGAGGCGAAGCGCTGGAGCGGGGTCCGCGACGAGTACAACGCGAAGGTGCGCGACCTTCTCCAGCAGGCCTCGGGCCACAAGCACAAGCGGGACGAGACCAACCGCGAGGTCCGGGAGTCCAAGGACGCGAGGTACACCTACAACACGATGGTCAAGGACCTGGACCACGAGATACGCGCCCTGAAGAAGAAGCTCCTCCCCAAGGACGCCGATTCGCTGGCGAAACTGAAGCGCGAGCAGCGGGGCCTCGAGTTCAAGCAGATGACCTCCGTGCTGACGGCAGAGAAGGAGAGGGACCTCGTCAACATGCTCGCGGCCGTCACCGCGAGGATACGCGAGATCGAGCAGGTGGTCGAGCAGAACGAGGAGATCAAGGCGAAGAAGCAGGCCCTGATCGACGCGAAGGAGAAGGCCGAGGAGGCCCACAGGAAGGTCAGCCACCTCGCCGACGTGGCCCAGGTGGAGCACGACACCATGATCGAGCTCTACTCCAAGATCGACGAACTGAGGGAGGTCGCGGACAGCGCGCAGGAGAAGTTCGTCGAGGCGAAGACCCAGGCCGACGAGGCCCACGCGAACT
>JAKEGO010000077.1 GCA_022615805.1 Thermoplasmata archaeon | reverse complement strand
CCCTGGCGTCCCGTAGAGGGCGACCATCCCGGCGAACGGCTCGGCCCATCGCGGGTGTCGGACGTACGTCGGGCCGTCGTCCCTCTCCTCGAAGGTCGCGTGCGCGAGCCCTCCCTCCTGCGCCCGGACGATGCCCTCGACCCGTTCCCTGCCGGAGGCCGGGACCCAGCCCTCGATGTGGCTCAGGTACGTCCCTCCGCCGAACGACGCCGAAGTGGCCTCCTGCCGCATCGCGTTTCGGATGTCCTCCCTCGCCGCGAGGAAGGCGGCGTGCGAGGGATGCGCTTCGGCGATGACGGAGTCGAGGTCCCCGATCTCCGAATCGATCGCCCGGAGCTCTTCGTGCAGCTCGCCCGCGCGGTCCGATGGCAGAGCATCGGCGACGGGTAGGTCCATCCTCTCGAAGCGCCCTGCATCGGCGGCTCCGATCAGGGCGACCAGCGCGACCGAGCGGTCCGCGTTGCTCCAGAGCGCCTCCGATGGGACGCTTCCGTCGGTACTCACGAAGAACAGCGCGTACCCCTTCCGCTCTCCGACCTCGGAGAGCCTTACGGGGGCGTCGAGCACCGGGGCGATGGCGTGGAGTTCGGCGAGGACGGCCTTCCGCCGGGCCCGGAGACCCTTTCGGCGGGAATGGGCGTCGAGAGTCCTCTCATGTTCCGCGACGAGCCCCCTCGTGTCATCGAGCACATCCCGGGGCTCCCTCAACGGTCGCCTGATCGGGACCACCGGCGCCGGTCTTACGGCCGCCGCGACGGAGGCCCTCTTCGTTCCGTGGAGTGGCCGGGTGATGCGAACGAGCGTGCCGACCCGCTTTGCCTCGCTCCGGAGGGCGTCATGCAGGTCCGTCGCCCGCGCTTCCCGGGCTTCCAGCTGGAGCACCCCCGCTTCGTGGAGGAGCGCGGTCATTCGCGCCGTCCTCTCCCGCGGGACCACGATCTGCACCCGGACCATCCGCTCGGGGATCATGGTGCCTCCAACACCTGGTCGACGATGCGTTCGGAGAGGTCCTCGAGCCTCAGAGCACCCGCCTTCCTGATGCGGTCCGCGCGGGTGCGTGCATTGGCGAGAGCCCGTTCTGCCTCCTCGTGGGCCCTGCTGGAAGCGTCCTCTGCTTTGGCGGCTGCCTCGTCCCGCGCCTTGCCGACGAGCGCCGCGCTCTCCGAGGCGGCTGCCCGGCGGGCGTCTTCGACCATCCTCGAGGCGGTCGCGCTGGCGTTCTCGACGATCTCCGCCGCGTCCCTCTCTATATGGTCGACAAGCGACCCACCGAGCGCTCGCTTGTTCGAGCCCATCGAACCTCGATGTCTAAGCTGGATAAATACCTTTTCTGGCGGAGCGCCGGCGAGGACGGTCGGTCGCGCCCGGCGCGACGGAACGGACGGAGATCCCCAGCATCGGACGTTCGAACCGCCCAGAACGTCGATCCCACTGGGGCAAAAGGTTAAAAAGCCGCGGTGCCATCATCTGTAAGAGCGGGCATCCAACCAGTCATTGGGACCCATCTCGATATACAATACCCCGCGGGGAACTGCCATGGGATCCGAGGCAGAGGCAAAGGTCCTCCTCAAGGAGGCCATCGACAAGGCGAAGAACGAGGATTACGAGGTAGCCCTGGAGCTGACCGATGAGTCACTGGAGGTCCATAGGACCCCCGAGGCCTACATCAACAGAGGGCACGTCCTGCGGAAGCTGAAGCGGTACAAGGAATCTGCCGAAGCCTATCTCCTTGCCCTCAAGCTCGACCCCGAGAACGAGAAGGCCAAGACCGGCATCGAGGCGGTCCGCAAGAAGATCCCCGAGGACCAGTGGTCCTCCATCGAGGAGGCCGAGGAAGAGGAGGAGGAAGAGGAAGAGGCCAAGGAGGAGGCCGGTAAGGCCAAGCCCGCCAAGGAGACGCCGAAGGACGCACCGGCGCCGAAGGCGCACAAGCCTCTTTTCGGCAGGAAAGCGAGGCCGGAGAAGGACGCGACGCCTCCGGCGGATGGCGCTGAGCCGCTCGCCCGCAAGGGGAGGGCTCCGGAACCAGCCGAGGCCGGGCCCGCCGATGAGAAGGAGGCGCCACCGGCCGCTGCTCCCGAGATGCCTCCCAGACCAGCGCGGCCAACACAGGCCGTCAGGCCCAAGAGGCCAGCCGAGCCCGAGCAGGCCCCCGGACCCGCCGAGCCGGTCGCACCCGCCCAAACAGCCAGACCCGCGCAGGCCGCGAGGCCCGCAAAGCCATTCGAGCCCGCGAAGGCTCCGCTCTTGAAGGCGAAGAAGGGCGACGTTCCAGTCAAGGCCGAACCTTCAGCCGCCGCACCCGCGCCCGAGGCACCCAAGCCGACGGAGGCTCCGAAGGAAGCCCCTCCGGCGGTGCCGGTGGTCGTCGAGGTCGTCGCCGAACCCGAGAAGCCCGCGGCGGGACCCGCCGCGCCGAAGGCCGTCACGCCTCCGAAGAGGCCCGCGGCAAAGGCCAAGCGGCCGTCGCCTGCGGTCCAACCATCCGCGAAGCCGCGAGCGAAGGCTCCAGGCGCACGTCCAGAACCGATCAAGGCGGCGGCACCCAAGGTCGACGACGCCGAAGCCCGGCAGGCCGCGGATGCGCTCGACGAGATCAAGGACATCGTCAGGGACGATCACCTGCTGGCCGTCATGGGCCTGTCGCCGGATGTCCTGATGGACTTCGACGACGACCTTCACCGCAAGCTGGATATCTTCCGCCGGATCGAGCTGATGCTCGACAACTTCGAGGAGGCGGAGCAGACGGTGAAGAAGGAACTCGCGGAACGCGAGGAGAACGTCCTCAGGAAGGAACGGGAACTGGAGCTCATGTCAAGGGAGCTCGATGTCCGCAGATCGGAGACCGAGCAGCGGATATCCGACGCCGAGAGGCGGTTCCATGAGGCCGAGAAGCACGTTTCCTCCATCGAGGAGCGGGAGACGGCAGCGAAGAGGATGGAGGAAGCGCTCAGGAAGAAGTCCACGACGTTCGAGGACAAGCTCGACGAGCTCAAGGTCACAACGGAGGCCGTGCGCAAGCGCCAGACCGAGCTGGCCCAGAAGGCGAAGGACCTCAAGGCCACGGAGGACCGGCTCAAGAAGGAGTGGGCCGAACGCGAGGAGGCGGTCGCCCTGAAGGAGGCGGACCTCGACACGTTGGCCTCGGCGCGCGCGATAGCCAGCGAGGAGCTCAAGAAGGAGATCGGGGAGGAGGAGTACGGGGTCCGGGAGGTCGTCGCGAACCTCCAGAAGGAGCTCAAGCAGAAGGCCGAGACGGTCTCCAGGCTCGAGCGGAGCCTCGAGGAGGCCAAGGCCCAGCTCCGCAAGGCGAGCAAGGCCAGTGCGGATGGCGGCGCCGGCGACGCCGAGCTCGCGAGGGCACGGACCGAGCGGACCGAGCTCCTCCAGGAGATAAGGCTCCGGGAGAAGGAGAACCGCTCGCTCATGGACAAGATCGAGGTTCTGGGGCAGTACGTCGCCGAGAACGAGAAGCTCCTCAGGTCCAGGCTCAAGATGCTGACCGCGGAGCGCGCCCAGTCCGACGGCCGTATCAGGGACCTCCACGAGCGGGAGCTCGCGCTGCTCGAACGGCTGAAGGAGCTCGAATCGGCGGTGGGCGCGAAGGTGACGACCCACCTCGGCCACATGCCTGCCGCGGCACCCAAGGCCACCGGACCCGCCACACCCGTAACGAAGGCCATTGCGCCGAAGGATGTCGACATAGGCGATATCGACCTCGGCGACATCGACCTCGGCGACATCGGGACGGACGACCTCGACCTGGAGGACGAGGGCCCCGCAAAGGCGATTCCTCAGAAGAAAGCCCCTGCGCCAAAGCCCGTGAAGGCCGATATCGTCGCCACCGGGTCCGACGAGGAGATCGACATCGGTGACCTGGACCTTGGCGACCTCGATGGGGGGGAGCTCGACCTCGACGGCCAAGCCGCGTCCGAGAAATCGGATGACGGACTTCAGGAAGAGCTCGAGTGAAGATCCTGCCGGGGAGGTGGAGGTCAGCAGATGAAAGCGGAGAAGAGGACCGTCGGCCGCCGCGCCTGCGAACTCGTCGAGGACGGGTCCGTGATAGGCCTCGGAACCGGTTCCACCGTGTTCTACTTCATCGAGAGGCTGGGGGAGCTCGTGGCGGACGGGCTCGAGGTCGCCGGCGTTCCTACATCGCGGGCGACCGAGGAGGTGGCGAGGAGGCAGGGCGTCCCGCTCACCACGCTCGAAGAGCACCCGCGGCTCAGCCTCGATGTCGACGGCGCGGACGAGATATCGCCGTCCCTCGACCTGATCAAGGGCGGCGGAGGCGCCCTCACGAGGGAGAAGGTCGTCGCCGCGGCATCGGAACGTTTCGTCGTCATCGCGGAAGGCTCGAAACTCGTCGGGCGGCTCGGGGCGTTCCCGCTCCCCGTGGAGGTCATCCCCTTCGGATGGAGCGCGACCGCCAGGGCGGTCGAGGGGACCGGATGCCGCGCCACCCTGCGCACGGTCGACGGGTCCCCGTTCATCACTGACAACGGAAATTATATAATCGATTGCGAGTACGGCGTTATCGACGATCCCGGCCCCCTCGAGCGGGAGCTGGCCGTGGTCCCGGGAGTGGTCGAGAGCGGCCTCTTCGTGGGAATGGCAACATCCGCCCTGGTCGGCGAGGGCGCAGGCGTCAGGACGCTCACGAGGTGAATCGATATGGAGAACAGGATCCGGAGCGGCAAGGCCGCGGACGTGATGACCACCGAGGTCATAACGGGCCAGCCGGGCGAATCCCTCGGGTCGATAACCGCGAGGATGGACAGGGGCGGCATATCGGAGATGCCGATCGTCGACGACCGCGGCCGCCTCCGCGGCGTCATCGACTACAGGATGATCGTCAAGCACCGGCGGAGCCAGCCGTCGATGAAGGCCGAGAACCTGATGTACATGCCCCCCGAGGCGTCACCCGATACCCCCCTTGTGGACATCGCCGAGCACATGATATCGCACGACCTGAGGGCCATCCCGCTGGTCGAGGATGGCCGCCTCGTCGGGATAGTCTCCCGTTCGGACCTGGTCCGCTTCCTGAAGGGTGTGCCGCAGATCAGGGACGTCCCGGTCGAGGAGGTCATGACCCCAGGGCCGAGGACGGTGACCCAGAACGACGAGATCCGCACGGCGTTGAACGTGCTCAAGGACATCGACGAGAGGAACGTGCCGGTGGTCGACGACAACCGCGTGGTCGGCGTCATCGGCGTGAAGGACATCTCGCCGACGCTCATGAGGCCGATGGAACGCTCGCCCCGGTGGAGCCGCGGGAGGGAGAAGCGCCTCACGCCCGAGGTCCGCAGCCTGATGAACGAACCGATAGTGCTCAAGCGCCCCGTGGACCTCGGGACGGTATTGGACACGATGGTCGACAGGGGGATATCGATGGTCCCGATACTGGAGGGCGAGGGGCTCGTGGGCGTCGTCACGCACTACGATATAATGGAGTTCATCGCCCGCTACCGCGAAAGGGAGGAAGCCCTCGTGCAGTTCTCCGGCCTCGAGGCCGAGCCCGAGGTCTTCGAGGCCATGTACCAGAGCGTCGGTCGCTTGTTCGACAGGATCTCGTCGTTCGTACGGCCCCAGACGCTGACCGCCCACATCACGGAGCACGGCGAGGCGCACGACGATATGCACGCCTTCTTCGAGGTCCGGATGCGCATGAACACACGGGGCGCGCTCTTCACATCCACCCGCAGCGGATGGGACCTGCTCGTGGTCCTCGACGAGTGCCTCCAATCCATCGAGATCCAGGCGAGGAAGGACCACGAGAGGCGCGACCACGGGCGGCGATGAGGATGGATTCCTGGAAGGCGGCGGTCTCGGTCCCTTCCCAGGAGATGGCGCGGATCGCCAGGCGGACCCTGAACGAGATGGGCTACGGGTTCTCCCGTGACAGGACATACAAGAACTTCACGCGGTTCGCCGTGGTCATCCCCATCCCCGAGGCGGCATACACGTTCCGCTTCTGGGTCGAAGAGCCCACGCCGTTCGTCCTGGACCTCTATTCGACGAGGCCGACGCACACCGGAGTCGTGCACTTCGTAGAGGTCCACATGATCGAGGACGAGGAGGACGTCAGGCGTTTCCTGCGAGGCCTCGTCGAGCGGATGCCCCGCCTGCCGTGGAAGTTCACGTTCATGGACAGGTTCAGGTACGGGTTCGTTGTCCCGGAGTTCGTGACCGCCAGACGGAAGTGGCGCAGGATGCTCGAGCCCCCGAAGCGGCGGTCCCCGCGGACAGGATGAGTGGGCGGTCCCCGGCCCCCTATTTCGCGCCCTTGAAGCATCGTTTTATAATCGACATGCGATGGAGGCCCGATGATCGCGAGACCAAGAGGCACCAGGGACGTCCTCCCGGACGAGATGGAGGAGCGGGTGCGTGCCTTCGGCGCCCTGAGGCGCGTGGCGGCGCTGTACGGTTACGGGGAGGTGGAGACCCCCACGTTCGAGCATGCGGACCTCTTCATCGCGCGCTCGGGAGCCGAGGTCGTCGAGCAGATGTACACGTTCGAGGACCGCGGCGGGCGCATCCTCGCACTGAGGCCCGAGCTCACTGCCCCCGTGGCCAGGATGTACAGCTCCGAGATGCGCTCATGGGCGAAGCCCCTGCGCCTCTGCTACTTCGGCAAGTGCTACCGGTACGAGCGCCCGCAGAAGGGGCGGTACCGCGAGTTCACCCAGTTCGGCGCCGAGCTCATCGGCGACGACTCCACGGCGGCGAACGCCGACCTGATCGCCATGGCGGCCGCCTCCCTTGGGGCGCTCGGCCTCGGGGACATTGTCATCCGCATCGGGGACCTCCGTGTGCTCAGGGCGCTCCTCGGCGACCGCGCAGGACCGGACGTGATGAGGCTCGTCGACAAGAAGGACCCCGCCCTGCGCGAGGTCGTCCCGGACGTCGCGGACCTCATCCTCGAGCCGAGGATGGATGAGGCGAGGGAGGCCGTCGGACGGGAGGTCACCGCCGACCTCGAGCGCCTCCTCTCCTACCTCGAAGGCATGGGAGTGGCGACGGTCGTCGACATCGGCATCGCCCGCGGCCTCGACTACTACAACGGCACGGTCTTCGAGGCCGACGCGCCATCGCTCGGCGCTGAGAAGCAGGTGTGCGGCGGCGGTTCCTACGACCTCGGGGGGGTCGTCGGCATCGAAGGCCTGAAGGCGACAGGCTTCGCCATCGGCCTCGACAGGGTCCTCCTCGCCTCGGGGCGGAGCGGACCCCGGGTCGGGAACCTCGACGCCTACGTGGCCCCGCTCCTCGAGGCGGCGATGGGCCCCGCCCTTTCGCTCTCGGCGACCCTGAGGCAACGGGGCGTGAGGACCGAGGTCGGGCTCTCACCTGAGAGGCCCGCGAAGGCCATCAAGGTCGCCCTGGAGAAGGGGGCCACCCATGTCGTGTTCATCGGAGAGGAGGAGCTCGCGGCGGGAATGGTCGCGGTCCGCGACCTGGCGGGGAAGGAGCAGGAAGCGCTGACGGCGGGGGAGGCCGTCGCGAGGATCTCGCGCGAGTGATCGAATCCGCCGATCGATGGCGTACGCCTCGGGGGCATCTCCCCGGACTTCAGCACCGGATCCTCCGCCGGTCGCGGTTCACAGGGGCACTTTGAATTCGAAGGTGACCTTGAGCTCGTAGCCGTTGCCCGCGTCCTGGAGGCTGAATAGATGAAGCGGGTCCCACTGGTCGCCGGCCTCCACCATCGTCACGCGGACGGTCCACCCCTCGCGCCATTCGCTGTCCTCTATCGTTATAACAATGCTGCCCTGGCGGTCGTCGCCGTTCTCGGCCTCGTCGGCGAAGATCCTGCCGGTGGGGGCAGTGATCGTCAGGTTGAACCTGTCCGGCTCGTTGGTGAACCCGATGATGGGGTCCTCGTCGGTCCACGTCAGCTCCGCCCTGACGAATACCGTCACCGCGGCCGTGTCGTTGCCAGGGAGGTAATCGTATTCGTCGGCCGACCCCTCGTTGAGCTGATCGCTGGTCTGTGTGTCGTTGAGCCCATCGTACCTGAACTTCTTCTCCCCACCGTTGCCGCCCTCGTCCGTTTCGTCGAGCTCGCCGCCGGCGACCGCCGCCCCGAGGACCGCAATGACGGTGATCACGAGGCCGATGTTCATCAGCAGGCGGTCGTTGGAGTTCATCGAGCGTGAATCGGGAGCGGCGATTTAATCCTATGCTTT
>JAKEGO010000076.1 GCA_022615805.1 Thermoplasmata archaeon | reverse complement strand
GGATCATCGATAACGATATCACTGACAACGTTGATGAAGGGATAATCTTCGATAGCAATTCGGACTCAAATGAGGTCGCGAACAACGAAGTTACATTCAACGGTGATTACGGATTCTGCATCCAGGGGTCGACCTTGAACCTGATACATCATAATCACTTCAGGAACAATACCATGTCCCCCCAGGGTTACGACTCGGGCTCTTCGAACGCATGGGACGACGGTTCCGAGGGGAATTGGTGGAGCGATTACGACGGCGAGGACGCCGACCTCGACGGTATCGGCGACACGCCCTATGACATCGACGGGGGTTCGCGGACCGACCGATATCCTCTCGTGCCACCTACCTTCATCGTGGTCGACGACGATGGGGGTCGTTGGGCCGACTACATGACGTTGAAAGCAGCTCTCGAGAACGCGACGGATGACATGACCATCTTCCTCTACGAGGGCCATTATCTCGAGCGCGTCGATGTCAATAAACGCCTTCGGATCATCGGGAACGGCACCGGCCTGACCGTCATCGATGGGAATGGAACCGGAACGGTCATCTCCATGTTCTCGGACGACACTTCGATCATGAATCTCACGGTCACAGGCGCGGGCACAGGTGAGGACGATGCGTGCATCCGCGCGGACGGAACCTCCCGCGTTAGGATATCGAACATTGCCGTCTTCGGAGGAGGGTCTGGCATCGCGCTATGGAATTGCACGGACGCCTCCATCGACAACTGCTCGGTCAACAGGTCCGTCACCGGGATCAGGTCGAAGCGCGGATCTGGAGCGAACGTGGTCGGATGTGACATCACCTCCTGCGTCGCGGGCGTCGAGCTCTACGCGACCGATTACAACGCCATCAACGGATCGACCATCGCCTGGAACCGGTACGGCATCAACGTGACCGGGGGCTCCATCGGGGACGCAGCAAACCAATGCCGAATTCACGACAACCCCGATATGGGCGTGAACCTCTTCACGAACGGCGGTTACGGGTTCGACGCGACCTATTGCTGGTGGGACGCGATGAAGGGCCCGTACCACCCGGTCGACAACCCCGGAGGTTCGGGCGACGAGGTTTCCGATAAGGTCGATTTCTGGCCATGGCTTCCAAAGGTGAGGTTCCCGGAGGGGAGGCACTTCATCGGGGATACAGGTGAGGAGATCACGTTCGCGGCCTCCGGCATCTCCATCGTCGACATAATTCGATACTCGTGGTACTCCGACATCGAGGGGGCGCTCTACAACGGGACCTCGTCGACGTTCTCTCTCGTGTTCTCGGAGAACAGGACCCACAACCTGACCGTCACGGTTCAGGACGCTCTCGGGATATGGAGCGTCGCCACATCCGCCACGGTGCGGTCGAACGGTCGGCCGGCGATCCGCCGGTTCTCAGCCTCGCCATTGTGGGTGAACGAGGGGGATACGATTACATTCTACGCAGAGGCGATCGATGACGTCGGGATAACATCCTACGAGTGGACATACGACGGCATCATCTTCGACCGGACATCGGGGAACACCACTTCGTGGAACGCTTTTCCTCCCGGGAACCTGACGGTCGCGGTCAGGGCCGTTGATGATAACGAAAGCTGGAGCGAAGCATCATCCGTGAACATCAGCGTCAACGAACTGCCAGTAGCCACGATAATCGACGTTTCAACGTACTCCGCATTTCAGGGTGAGGAACTGACCTTCGAGGGCAACGGAACCGACGCGAACGGACAGGTCGTGAGGTTCAGATGGACTTCCGATAAGGACGGCGAGTTCTACAACGGGACCCAGTGGTCCATCGCGTATTCGGGTCTTACGAACGGGTCACACAGGATATGGTTCGCGGTGCAGGACGAAGATGGCGCGTGGAGCAGACCCGACGAGATCGTGATATCCGTGAACGGCATCCCGATTTCGAGGATCATCAAGGCGTCGGAGTACGTTAGCGAGGGCGACCGCGTCCGCCTCGTCGGGGATGCGATCGATGATGGGTCGGTATCCCGGTTCAGGTGGCGCTCCTCGATCGACGGGGTCCTGTACAACGGGACCGCCCCTTCGCTCAACACGTACGACCTATCGAACGGTACGCACCAGATCGACCTGACCGTCCGAGACCAGCAGGGCCTGTGGAGCGAACCGGTCGTGACGCAGGTGCACGTTGACGGTCTCCCACGGTGCCGTTTTTCCCTCCCCTCGATGGTACTTCTCGGGGACAACGTCACGTTCAACGGGACATTCCTCGACGATGTCGGTGTGGACACGTACATTTGGAACTCGAGCATCGATGGCATAATAGGGACGGACAGATCCTTCATGAGCGCCTCTCTCTCCATCGGGACACACGAGGTCTCGCTCGTCGCAAGGGACACGAACGGAACATGGGGCCCACCAGCGACGCGGATGCTGATAGTCAACAGGATACCGGTGGCGATCATCGTCTCAATAACCCCCAGCCCTATCGTCAATGATGGAGTGCCCGTCTCCTTGGTGGGAAACGGCAGCGACGATGGCCCCATCCTGAAGTTCAGCTGGGATTCCTCCATCGACAAGCTTATCTACAACGGCTCGAAGGGCGATGTCATCGATGGCCTCTTGCTGTCCGTCGGGACCCATGTGATTACATTTAGCGTAATGGATGAACATGGCACCTGGAGCACGCCGGTGAACGCGACGCTGAGGATCAACGGGATCCCCCGGGTCATCTCCCTTCTTCCCTCGTCCGAGAACGCGATAGAGGGCGAGAACGTCATCATCACGTCGATCGTCGAGGACGACACCGGAATAGCGCTGTTCTCGTGGAACTCCTCCCTCGACGGCCTCATCGACAGCTCGCTCAACTCGACCCTTAACACGACATCGCTGTCCAACGGGACGCACCGCATCTATCTGGAGGTGATGGACGAGGACGGCGTATGGAGCACTGGCCGTTCGACGGAGGTGACAGTCAACGGTCGTCCGAGGTGCAGGATAGCGTCCGTTTCGCCGAACCCCGCCGACAATGGAGAGCCGATATCGTTCAGGGCATGGGCTGTCGACGATGGGATAATTAGTAGGCATCTTTGGGAGTCCAGCAACGATGGCGTTCTCTACAAGATGGGCGTCAACTCGTTCACAAGGTCCAATCTCACGGAGGGGAATCACCGGATCTACCTCTCGGTCCGCGACGATGATAAAGTATGGAGCAATCGGGTCCACATCGAGCTGACCGTCGGGAAGCCTGCAAACGGAACCGGTCCCGAGCCCCTCGCAACCATTGAAGGGATAACTCCCAATCCGGCTACTGTCGGTTCTGATATCACGTTCCACGCGACCATATCGGGTAATATCTCGTACATGATCTGGAACTCCAGCAGGGACGGACCCCTTCATGAAGGTCCCGAGCCGATATTCTCCGCGAGGCTGTCCCGTGGACCGCATCTGATAACCCTTGAGGCCCTCTCGGAACGTGGCGAATGGAGCGGACCGGACACCGAGGTGGTCGTCGTCTGGGGTCCAGGCGGCCACGAGGCCGATGACCCCGGGACGGACTGGCCGCAATGGGGACGCGACCCCGGCAATCGCAACACCTATTCGGGCATGTCCCTCTCGAATCTGGTAGCACTCGGGTCCATAGACCTAAATGAAACCGGTTCGGATACGATCATCGTATCTGGGGACATTGCATACGTGATTACGACAGCGTACCAGAACTCGACCCTCTGGGCTCTCGACCTCGAACACCTGATGGTCTCATGGAATGTGGTGACGACGGACTCGATATCCGAATCCCCCGTGGTCGTGAACGCCACCATCGTCGTTGCAGTGGAGGATTACCTGTGGGGACTGAACGAATCCGGTGCCATCGTATGGAACAGCTCCCTCGATGGATGGGTCAATGGGCCCTTGAAAGCCTACTTGGGGACAGTGTACGTTACAACCTGGAACGGTATCCTTGCCATCGATCCCGCGACGGGAGACATCCTGTGGGAGACGCCCATGGCAGGCGTCAATTCCGTACCCGCGATCGATGATCTGTTGTACATCCCCTCATATGTCGAATCCAGGCTTTACGCGCTCGACCCGGAAACAGGAGAGGTCATCTGGTCGGTGACGACCGAGTTCGATATCGGTCACTCCCCCGTTGTACACGATGACCTTCTCGTCGTGGCAACCTCTGACTTTTGGAGTTATGGGTCGATCGAGGTCCTCGACAGGTTCGACGGACATCTCGTCTGGAACGTAACGAGCCTGAACACATGCTCTGCCCCCCTGGTCATCGGCGATAAGGTCATCTGCGTGCTCGACGAGAACGTGACGGCGCTGTCACTTGCCGATGGCGAGGAACTCTGGCGAAGGAACATCGAAACCAAGGCCGAACTCATCGCCCTGGAGGACATGATCGTCGCATCTGTCTCCCCCGGTTTCGATCTCGAAACGTTCGAATACGTCGAACCCTGCCTCAAGCTCATAAGGCCCGACGACGGAAAGATCATGTCGACCTACAAGTTCGATGACGATGGGGCATACGATCCGATTCCTTCGATGGCTTCGGTCTGGAACGATACGCTTCTCGTGCAGTTCGGGAACCGGGTATTCCTCCTATTCGGCGGAAATGGTACCGGCCCAGATGACAACGTCACGTCAAGAACGCTTTACTCCATCAAGGACCCCGCGGGCGACGTGATGAACAAGTACGAGAAGAAGGTCGGCGGTCATCCGGACATCGACCTGACCGACATAAGCGTCATCCTCTATTCGAACGGTACAATAGAGTTCAGCATGACCGTCGTGGGTGATATCAGGAAATCCGAGCCCGAGGGCGAGATCACATCGTACATGATAGTGATCTTCCGCGATCGATCGGATGACACGATGGACCCCGAACAGGGCGAGTACAATCTGGTCTGCTTGCTCGGCATGTTCCAGTTGCAGGACTTGGATCTCGACACCAACTCATTCATCGAAGGGAGGATCAACGGCTCGAAGGTCACCTTCTACGTCTCCTTGTCGCTTATCGGGGGGTCCACCGACTTCCGGATCAACGCCATAGCTTCAACGTTCATAGGCGGATTCGAGGGTGATGCATACATCGATATGAGCGTCGGTGGAAAGGACGCCGAAGGTCCGTTCGAGGGTTCCTTGATGCCCATGATGCTGATCGGAGGTATGCTCCTTCTCTTGATCGTCATATTGATTATTGTCGGTAGAAAACGCAGGCAAAGCTCGGTCTCGGGGCAAAGACGAGGCGGACACGGATACGGACCACCGCCGGGACCCACGGGCAGAGGTACGGAGGGCGGGTACGGAGATCGGCCCGCGCCGGATCTCCATGGTCCTTCGGAAGGCTCGGCCGAGGGCCGGGACCGTCCGTCCTCGGAGTCGGCGTCGGCAGTTCCCTGGGACATTCAGGGGACTAGCGCTGAAATTCCGGACCTGGGATCGACCTGGATAGGCGGGTACCGGGAGCCCCTGCATCGGTCCCATGAAGGCGTTCGACGAAGTGCACATCCTGATGAGGAGCCCGATCGAGTGCCACCCGACCGCCATCACGAGGGGCAATACCCACGGGAAGGCCATGGCACGTATACAGGACATCCCTATGACGGAAACGCGGCTCCCTGGATCCCCGCGAGAGGGTCAGGACGCCACTACTTCCCAGAGGATGATACCAGACCTCATGGCGAGCGTTCTGACCGGCCGCCGGGCCCGCCCCGGCAAACGAAGCGTGACGGTCCGTCGCACGGCCGCCCTCCTATGGAACGTGGCCCTCCATCCCTAGGGAGACCGCATCGAGGGCCCCCGGTTCCGGCCCCCGTTCGCGGGCCCGTCCAGAAGAAGGGACATCGCGAGGCGCCGCCAGAGGGGGAGGAGATGGTCAACTTCATCGAGGGTCGCGTTGATTTCCCCTGCCCCAATTGCGGGGCCGAGCTGGGCGAGAAGCGTGCGAGGTTCTGTCCCGAGTGCGGCGAGTACTTCGGGTGACACCTGCCTTCAGCCGAAAGTGATATTACCGGCAGAGGACAATCGTACCGTCGTGGAAATGACCAGAGGTGGCACCGCCCTCATCGCATCCCTCGCCGTGATGGCCATGGCCATCTCGATCGCCGCCGTCATCGTGGGGGTTCGCGGCGCCACGATCGTGGTGGACGACGACGACGGCCCATGGTCGGACGCCACGTCCATCGGCGAGGGATTGGGGATGGCATCGGACGGCGACACGGTGCGCGTGTTCGCCGGCGTCTACCGTGAGATGGTGGAGGTCAACATCACCGTCGAGCTCGCGGGGAACGGAACGAACTCGACCATCATCGATGGCGAATACGGTGGCAATGTCGTCGTCATCCGCGCCGACGGGGCCATAATATCAGGCTTCAGGGTCAGGAACTCCAAGGGCGACGGCTCGCGGGCCATCCTCGTCACGCAGGCCGACGACGTGAGGGTCCACGACAACACTCTCGTCTGGAGCAGTTGCGGCCTCCTCGTCTTCGACTCCCGTGGCCCGGAGATCCTCCGCAATGCCATCGACGACAACTCCGAGCACGGCCTGCGACTCGACTCGGTCGCCGATGCCACGGTCCTCGACAACTTCATTTCCGAGAACGGCGTCGGCGTCAGGTGCAGGAGGGTGGACGGTCTGACCCTCGAGCGCAACGCCGTCAGGTACTCCATGGACGACGGTCTTGCGCTGGAGGACGACAGCCGCAACTGCTCGGTCCGTTACAACGATGTGCTCTTCAACGGCGACGGGATCCTCCTCGCCTCAGGGACCAGTAACTCCCGGGTGTCGTGGAACAACGTCTCGCGGAACACCGGCTTCGGGATCGGCGTGAACGGCGCGTCGCACACGATCGTCCGCGGGAACGAGATGATCGGGAACGGTGCACAGGGCATCGTGATGTCGGCGGCCGATAACATCTCCTTCGTCAGGAACAACGTCACGCGGAACCGGGCCCACGGCGCACATCTCACCAACTGCAGGGACGCAGTCTTCGTCAACAACCGCTTCATCGATAACAACGGCACGAACGCGCCGCAGGCCTGGGACGGCGGCAGCGGCGCCGCTAACGAGTGGAGCGGGACGAGGCGCGGCAACCACTGGAGCGATCACAACGGCACCGACGCCGACGGGGACGGGATCCTGGATGCGGCGCACCTCCTCGGAGGGGGGAAGGGCTCCGTCGACCAGTTCCCTCTCGCGGACAGATGGACTCCTGTCGCCGCGATAGAGGCCATCGAGCCGAGGTCGGCGCGCGTGGGGAAGGTGATCTTCTTCACGGGAGGAGGCCGCGATCCCTTCGGTGAATTGGCGGACTTCACCTGGAGGTCCTCCATCGACGGTCTCCTGCACAGGGGGTCGTGGTCGAACCACAGCACGGACGATCTGTCAGCGGGGAGGCACATCGTCACCTTCAGGTCCTGGAACTCGACCGGGAACTCGAGCATCCCCTCCAGGATGGCCGTCAGGTTGATGGTCCCGCCGGCGATCGCTGATGCGACGGCCTCGCCGTCCCCCGTAGCGGACGGCGGGGCGGTCAACCTTTCTGCGGACGCCGTCGACCCCGATGGCCAGGTGACGATGTACGTCTGGAACTCCTCCCTGGACGGGAGCATCTACTCGGGCCCATGGCCGGCGATCAACGTCGATGGTTTGACGGCCGGAAGCCATGAAATGACCCTCGTGGTGAAGGACGACGACGGCCTGTGGAGCCCGCCCGCGACCGCAACCCTGAGGGTGAGCCAGAGGCCCAAGGTGACTATCATCGACATCGACCCGAACCCCGATACCGGGTACGTGAACATATCCTTCGTCGGCAACGCGACGGACGACGATGCCCTCTCCCTCTATTCCTGGTCCTCCTCCGTGGACGGCGAGTTCCACAACGACACGGAGGCTTCCGTCTCCTTCGGAGGGCTGTCCCCGGGCAGCCATGTGATATCGTTCAGGGCGATGGACACGCTGGGGTTCTGGAGCCGTCCCGCGGAGCGCGCCCTCCTGATCAGCAAGCGGCCACGGGCCTACCTCAACGTCACGGCGCCGGAACCACTTCTCGAGGGGCATGCGATAACGTTCGAATGCACGGGATTCGACCCCGAGGGTGACCTCAGCTGGATCTACCTGGGGTCATCGCAGGACGGCGAGCTCCACAGGGGCGTTGGAAACGCCGTACTGAACCTCACTCTCTCCCCCGGGAGCCACACGGTCTCCCTGGTCGTGCAGGACGAGCACGCCCTCCTGAGCGATCCGTTCGAGGTCGTCGTGCTGGTCAGGCGGCGCCTTCCGGACATCGCCGTAGCGAACATGTCGCTCCACTCGGCCCCGGTCCTCGGCGAGGCGAACGTCCTTGACGTGACCCTCGTCAACCGCGGGTTCGTGAACGCGTCCGATGTCACCGTGGAGTTCCGGGCGGGGTCGCGGACCAGGTTCGTCGTGACGGACGTCCCCCTTTCGGGCGAGACAGTGGTGATGTTCGACTGGACCCCCGCGGCGGCGTACAACGTCACCCTCACCATCGGGGCAGAAGTGATTGGCGGCGACCTCGTCCCGGGGTCCAACTTCCTCGAGCTCCGCGTCCTGGTCGCCATCCCGCCCACACCCCTCCCGGACCTGGTCATCGACGCGATATCCTTCGAGGGGACGCCGATGACGTACATCCCGGTGAACGTGTCGTTGAACGTGTCGAACGCGGGGAGCGTCGCCGCAGAGGACGTCGCCTTCGACATCTCGATCGTCGGCGGCCCCAGGGTCGGCAGGGCACTTGCCGATTCGATCCCCGCCGGTGGCTCCGCGACCCTCGTGGTAAGGTGGACGCCGTTCGACGAGGGGGCGTTCGAAGTCCGGGCGATCGCCGATCCGGATGGGGACGTCGAGGAGGTCCTCGAGTACAACAACGACCGGACGGCTCAGGTCGTCGTCGTCTACACGCCGGTCGTGGACCTGCGGGTGGAGCTCGACGACGTCGATATCATCCTTCTTGAGGGGAGCCGCCCGGGCGATCTCACCGCCCGCATCGCCATTCGCCTCTGGGGCAACGTGCTGCCGCTGGACGGCGTCCTCGTCAGAACCTCCGTTGACGGGGCGGTCATCGACGAGAGGACGTTTGAGATGGCGGACGCCGTGCGGCATTTCCAGGTGCCGATGTCCATTTCGTTCGGCGACCACGTGCTCGTGGTCGAGATCGATCCAGAGGGCGACCTCCAGGACGTCGACCGCAACAACAACGTGGTGATCAAGGGTTTCTACGTCGAGAGGCCATTGACGGACGAGGCGCCTGTCACCCCTCCGACAGTGTACGCCACGGTGGCCTTCATAATCGCGGCCACGATGGCGCTCCTCGCGGTCCTCACCCGGTCCCCGGAAAGGCCCAACGTTTAAACCCCTCGGGGTGAATCCCGCACCATGCGGGTCTACCTCGACGCCTACCGTTCGCGTCGCATCTTCACTGAGGCCGCGCACAGGGCATGCGGCCTCATCCGGTCCGTCGGCGCCCCCTCCGGCCTCTACCAGGAGGCGATGTTCGCCGTGGACGCCCTCGACGAGGCCCGGGGGACCGTTCTCAAGGCCCTCAAGGCTGACGGGGACGTCGTCTTCACGTCCGGCGGGACCGAGGCCAACAACCTGGCGATCGTCGGCGCGGCAAGGGCGAACCCGGCGGGCAGGCACATCGTCGTGTCGGCCATCGACCAGCCCTCCGTGCTGGCGCCGGCGAAGGACATGACGAAGGCGGGGTTCGACGTCGACTTCGTCGGCGTGACCGAGGACGGGACGATCGACCTGGAGGACCTCGCCGGCACGATCCGCAGGGACACGACACTCGTCAGCGTCCAGTCCGTCAACCAGGAGGTGGGCGCCATCCAGCCGCTGTCGGCCGTCGTGGAGGTCGTGCAGGGGAGTTCGAACGCGCTGCTTCACACGGACGCCACCTACGCCATCGGAAGGCTCCCCGTCGACCTCTCGCGTATCGACGTGGACCTCCTATCGTTCAGCAGCCACAGACTGTCTGGGCCGATCGGGGCCGGCGCCCTCTACGTCCGTCCGGACCTGAACGTCTCGCCCCACGTGATGGGCGACACCTCCTACCACCGCTTCAGGGGGGGGACGGAGAACGTCCCGGCCGTCGCGGGGATGGGCGTCGCCGTTGGCGTGATGTGCGAGCGGAAGGACGCCATCTGGCGACACACCGACATGCTCAGGCGGAGGCTCCTGGACGGCGTCGGCTCGATCGAAGCCACCCGGGTGAACAGCCCGGCGGAGGTGACGCCCGAGCCGACCCCCCTCCACTCCGTCGGCAGGCCCCTCGGGATGCCCGACCTCGCCAACGTCACCTTCAACTTCGCCGAGGGAGAGGCCATCACCCTCTACCTGGACATGGAGGAGATCGCGGTCAGCACGGGGAGCGCCTGCGCATCCTGGAACCTCCAGGCCAACTATGTGCTGATGGCCATGGGGCGCACCCACGAGGAAGCGCATGGCTCGATCAGGTTCAGCTTCGACGAGAACAACACGACCGAGGAGATCGACCGGGTCGTGGAGAAGATATCGGAGATCGTCGAACGCCTTCGCTCGATGTCCGCGTTCAAACCGAAGAAGTGATCGCCCCGGCGGCAGAGGATGGATGTCGTCCCCCTGTGGAAACCTTCATCGAACGCGTCGATACGATCCCGACCGTCATCTGTCGGTCTTGCAACGATCCAAGGGATAATGCTTTTTACATGATCTGGCAACCGGATACCGTTCATGATTGGGATCGAGCCAGCAATGATCGGCTGAACGATGTCATTACACGGATCGCCGGGCCAGATGTCAACGGATCGAATAACACAGCAAAGAATGAGAAAAGGTTAAATATTCTCAATAAGTATTGAACAACATGGAAACGCGGCAGTTCGGGATCATCGTGGCCTCGTTGCTCACCGCGTTGGTCCTGGTGGTCGCCCTCGCGTTCATCCTCGACGAGCCCATGGAGCCGCGCCGTGGCCCTTACAAATACTATTACGTGTCGTTCGAGAACGAGGGGAATGCCACGAGCCAGCTCATTGTCCCGATCCCGATCGCCGAGGACGGCGACGTCTCCTCCGTGTTCGACGCGTGCAGCTTTTCGCTGTGGCATGGAGGGACGTTGAACTATTCGTTGATGGACACCGTCTACGGACCCGCCGTTTCGATGACATGCAGCGGCTCGGGATGGGTCTGGTTCCAGAACTACAAATACGAGCCGGGACCCATCGCGTTATCGATGCGGAACGGGACCGGGGGACTGCCCGATCCGGGATCGGTATGGATATTCTGCAATTCGACCGACCCGGTCAATCTGTCGTTGCACTCCGAGACTGTCTTCCTGCATGGCGAGGACGTCCATTCCGTCTTTACCGAGACCGTGGAGATCCACACGATGGACCAAGGGTGGTATACGGCCCCTCTCATCATCGAACATGAATACGTATGAGATCGTCCACGATCCTACGATCATGATCCGTTATGATCGGTCCCGGGGCGGGCGTGGTCGGGCATGTGGCGTGGAATGTCGGTCGGATGTGCCCTCGTTCTTTCTATAAATACGCAGCACCGAGACAAGGAATGTGATGAAGATTATGAATTCGATGATGGATATGATCATGATCCCGGTGATATAGGCTGTTGCCCACAGTACGATCCAAAGTGAACCTAGGACCCCCGTCACTGCTTTCCATTGCCAGGACGACATCAGAATAAAATACGAATGATCCCGATATATACTTTCGCCAATCCCGGGCTTCATCGCAAACTCGTATCCGCAGGAATGGGATGGAAGGAGACGGAATGACTGGCTTGTTCTGCCAAATGCTCGCAGCCACCGTTGGACGGGGCCTCGGATGGACTTTCGGGATGAAGCCTCAGTCCGGTACCTCATTGTTCATTCGTTCCCCTTCCCGCCCCCTTCGTTTCGAACCAGCGCTACACGATGACTTGAGTAGATCTGACATCTGGCAGACCTGACGACCTGAGTTTCGAGCCACGTATGTCGATCCCATTCACGTCCATGAACCACGACGAGATCCTGTGTCCACCCCGGCCCCCGCCCCGATCCGCGATATCCACAACGGATCCGAAACGTTTACGGTCCGGATTCGATCTCCTGTCCCCCCTGGTCCCTCGCTCCAACCGGAATAGCGATGATCGAGTCGATGTCATGCTCCAGACCGCGGCCTGAGCGCCCTGCGCCCGAAGGGCGCTTGGGGCGCGAGCGGCCGTTCCTGACAATAACGTAACGTCCCCGGACGAAACCAAATCTTCTGTCCACCCCGGCCCCCGCCCCACTCCGCGATAGCCAGGCCGGGTCCGGACGTTCACGCCCTATTTTTAAAATCCTCGGTCCATCCTCCCACCCCGATCCGCGATTGCCATGCCATAACGGAACTTTCACGTGCACTGGTCGATCTTCCGTCCACTCCCCCCCCTCGCCCAAAGCCGGGATGGTCATGCAGGGGCCGGTGTCACTCGTCATCTTTGGGGGGCGATGTCTCCCCCGGGGCCATTTCCTTCGTGTGGATGTCGCCGATCTTCCGCTTTACGACCTTCTTCATCGAACCCGCTTTCCCCTTCTCCCCGGCCTCCGTCTCCATCCGGGCCCTGGTCTGGTCGACGATCCGCTTGACCGCCACGGTCGCCCTCCTGTGGTACTGGATCGACAGGTACATGGTCAGTATCCAGAGGAGCAGCGTGATCATGGCGAGGTCCTTCCTTCCCAGGACCGCCAGCGCGGCGGTGGCGATGAGGAGGAGCATCCCGATGACGGGGAGGAGGAGGAGGCGCATGACGGGTAGAACCCGTCGGTACGATATAACCGTTGGTGCGTGTCCGGCTCCGGCCCTCCTCCCGATGGCGGCATATGCCACCGGTCGCCGCCCGCGGGGGCGACGCCCGCCCTCCTGCTCGGGCGGAGGCGTTTCGCGCCGCTGGGCGGGGGCGGGTCATCGCGCCCCGTCACGCTGGAATTCCCGCGTTCCGAGGGCCCCTGCGGCCTCCCGGGCTCAACGCCAACCATTATATACCCGGACCCGTTAGTGCTCTCCCCCGTGGACCATGCGTCTTGGGAAATCGCCCTATAACGGGGTCCCGAACAACGGTGTTGTGGGACCCCCGCAAACGCAACGGTCCTCGGAACGCGAACCCCCTCGGGATAGGCGCGAGGGGAACCTCACGGAGGTGTGAGCATGGGCACTAGACATCATCCCAGAAGGGGCTCTATGGCGTACTCTCCCCGCAAGCGGGCGCGGAGCGAGGTAGCTCGCCTGAAGTCGTGGCCCGAGGGCGGGCGCGAGCCGAAGGTCCAGGGCTTCGCCGGTTACAAGGCGGGCATGACGCACATCTTCCTGGAGGACAAGAGGGCAAAGAGCCTCACGCAGGGCCAGGAGATCCGCGTACCCGTGACGATCCTCGAGGTCCCCCCGATGAGGATCATCGGGGTCAGGGCCTACGTCGATTCGCCCTACGGACTGAAGACGCTATCCGAGGTCTGGTCGAAGAAGTTCGACCCCTCGCTCGAGCGCAGGCTGACCCTCCCCGAGAAGCCGAAGGAGCACTGGAAGAGGATCGAGGCCGAGAGCATCGACGACCTCAGGCTCATCGCCCAGACCCAGCCCCACCTCGTTACGAGCATTCCAAAGAAGATCCCGGAGATAATGGAGCTCCGCATCGGCGGCGGGACGATGGAGGAACGCGTCGCGCTCGCGAAGGACCTCCTCGGCAAGGAGGTCAAGGCCGGGGACGTCATATCCCAGGGTTCGGTGGTCGATGTCGCCGCCGTCACCCGCGGCAAGGGGTGGCAGGGCGTCGTAAGGCGATGGGGCGTCAAGCTCCTGGTCCACAAGAACGACAAGCACCGGAGGATGGTCGGAACGCTCGGCCCGTGGAGGACATGGATAATGACCGCCGTCCCTCAGGGCGGGCAGACGGGCTACCACCAGCGCACCGAGTACAACAAGGTGGTCCTCCGCGTCGGCGACAACGGCCTCGACGTGACGCCCAAGGGCGGTTTCATCAAGTACGGCGAGGTACGGAATGGCTACGTCATGATCGGTGGGTCGGTCCCCGGCCCGGCGAAGCGGCTCGTGCGCGTGCGCGATGCCGTCCGGTTCAATGGCAAGGAGCAAGAGGTGAACATCACCTATGTCTCCGTCGAATCGAACATGGGGCGGTGATGGCATGAAGGTGAACGTCTACGACCTGAAGGGCAAGGCGACGAAGAAGGTCGAGCTGCCATCCCAGTTCCATGAGCCGTTGAGGCTCGACCTCATCCGGAAGGGCGTCACCGCGGCCCGTGCGAACCGGCGCCAGCCCTACGGCCCGTCGGACACCGCCGGCATGCGGCACTCGGTGGAGCAGTGGGGGAAGGGGCGCGGCACCGCCCGCGTCATGAGGCTCAAGGGATCGCGGCGAGCCGCCCAGGCCCCCCTGGCGGTCGGCGGTCGTAGAGCTCACCCGCCGCTCCTCGCGACCATATGGAGCAAGGGGATGAACCGCAAGGAGCGCCAGAAGGCTCGGAGGTCCGCCATCGCGGCGACGTCGGACGCGTCCATCGTCGCGGGCCGCGGCCACAGGTTCCCCGAAAAGCTCACGCTCCCCGTGGTCGTCGTCGATGAGTTCGCCGAGATCACAAAGGTCGCGGACGCGCTCGCGTTCTTCGAGAGCATCGGCGTGTCCAACGATCTCGATCGCGCGAAGTCCGGGCGTCACGAGCGGTCGGGAAGGGGAAAGATGCGCGGCCGGCGGTTCAGGACCCCCAGGAGCATCCTGGTGGTCACTGCGGGCACCCAGCCAGTGCACAACGCCGTCAGGAACTTCCCGGGAGTCGATGCGGTCCCGGTGGAGCGGATCTCCGTCGAGGACCTCGCGCCCGGGGGCGACCCCGGCAGGCTCACGGTCATGACCGAGTCCGCGCTGCAGGAGGTGTCGAAATGGACGTAGGCCATCACCACGAGATACTCCTCCACCCCTACGTGACCGAGAAGACGCTGACGCTCATGGAGAAGGAGAACAAGCTCGTGTTCATCGTCAATAGGAATGCACGGAAGCCCGACATCAAGCGGGCCTTCGAGGAGCGCTACGACGTGAAGGTCGAGTCCGTGGCGACGATGCGCATGTCCGACGGAAAGCACGCGATCATCAAGTTCGCGGAGGGTTACCGCGCCGAGGACATCGGGATGCGGATAGGGATATTCTGAGGTGAATCGAATGGGCAAGAGATTGAGGACGCAGAGGCGCGGCCGCGGCGGGCACGTCTACCGCACGCCGAGCCATCGCTTCAGGGCGATGATATCCTACCCGCAGGTCAGGACGGCCTCGGGCCGCGTCATGGAGCTCGTCCACGACCCGGGTCACACGGCCCCGCTGGCCGAGGTGAGGTTCGAGACCGGCCACGTCGCATACATGCTAGCGTTCGACGGGATGTACATCGGGCAGACGATAACCATCAGCGCGGAGGCCGAGGCCAAGAACGGTAACGTGCTCCCTCTCGGGAACATACCCGAGGGGCGCCAGGTGTTCAACATCGAGATATTGCCAGGAGACGGTGGAAAGCTCGTCCGTGCCGCCGGGACCGCGGCGATCGTGGTCTCTCAGGGGAAGAAGACGACGGTCCAGATGCCCTCCGGGGCGCTGATGTCGTTCCCCCCGCGCTGCAAGGCGACACTCGGGATCGTCGCCGGCGGAGGCCGCAAGGACATGCCCTACGCCAAGGCCGGCAAGAAGCATCACAGCCTCCGGTCGAGGGCCAAGATATGGCCCTACACCGGCGGTGTCTCCATGAACCCGGTGAACCACCCCCACGGCGGCGGCTCGCACCCGCACGTCGGCGGTCCCTCGACGAAGTCGAGGAACGCCTGGCCTGGCCAGAAGGTCGGCAGGATGTCGCCGCAGAAGAGGGACAAGGAAGGGGGCAGGATATGAGGTGTGACGAATGACCCAGGGATCACCCAAGTCGGCGAGGCGCCGAGAGAGGAAGCGCCTTGGCCTGGCGCAGGTCCGGAGGAAGAAGGAGTTCACCTACCGTGGGTACACACTGGAACAGCTCCAGGGGATGAGCCTCGACGAGCTCCTTCCGCTGCTACCCTCGCGAGTGAGGCGCACGCTCAAGCGCGGGCTCAGCGAGGAGAACCAGAAGCTCCTCGACCGCATGAGGAAGACCGACGGCGTCCTCAGGACCCACCGACGGGACATGGTCGTGCTCCCCCAGATGGTCGGACGCACGCTCGCCCTGTACAACGGGAAGGAGTACAAGAACGTCGAGATCAAGTCCGAGATGATCGGCCATTACCTCGGGGAGTTCGCATTGACCCGCACATTCGGCGTGCACTCCGGTCCGGGCGTGGGCGCGACGAGGTCATCGAAGTACATGCCGCTGAAGTGAGGTGACGACATGGTGGGCTACACGAAGGAGTTCGACCGCGAGACGACGGCGCGCATACTCGGGCGCGAGATCAAGGTCTCCCCCAAGAAGGCCCGCGAGGTGTGCAGGGCGATCAAGGGGTGGAAGGTATCGGATGCCCGGGAGTACCTCGAGCAGGTCGTCGAGAAGAAGCGCCCGGTCGAGTACCACCGGTTCGTCAGGAACGTCCCCCACAGGAAGGGCGACATCCGCTCCGGCGGTTACCCCGTCAACGTCGCCAAGCAGATGATCAAGCTGCTCGATGGCGTCGAGAGCAACGCTGACTACGTCGGCCTCGATTCCGAGAACCTGAGGATCATATACATCGCAGCGCACCGGGGCCGTACCTTCAAGGGATACTTCCCCCGCGCGCACGGCCGGTCCACCCCGAGCATCGGGAGGACGACCAACATCGAGATCGTCGTCGAGGAGACGGAGGGAGCCTGATGGCAGCGGAGCGCAAGTTCGTCAGGGAGAACATGAAGCGCGTGTTGATCAAGGAGTTCCTGATGAGCCGCGCCCAGGACGCGGGCTTCGGAGGCGTCAGCATCCAGAGGACGCCCCTCGGCACGCGCGTCACGCTCACCGTCGAGCGCCCGGGCATGGTCATCGGGCGGCACGGCGGCCTCATCAAGCAGCTCACGGAGGTCCTCGAGCGGGACTTCGGCCTCGACAACCCCCAGGTGGAGGTGCAGGAGGCGCGGAACGCGAACCTCAACGCCCAGATAATGGCGCAGAAGCTCGCCTTCGCCCTGGAGCGCGGATGGCACTTCCGCCGCGGCGGTCACTCCACCGTCCGGAGGATAATGGAGTCCGGCGCGAAGGGCTGCCAGGTGACGATCGCCGGCAAGCTCACGGGCGAGAGGCATCGCAGGGAGAAGTTCAAGCAGGGGCACATCAAGTTCTGCGGCGAGCCCGCGCTCCAGTGGATGCACCACGGGTACGCCACAGCGAAGAAGAAGTCGGGCATCATAGGCGTCACTATCAGGATCATGGACCCGGACGCGGTCCTACCGGATGAGATCAAGATACACGTCCCCGAGGGTATAGAGGTCCCGCCGCAGCCCGAACCGGCGGTGAAGGCGACCGGGACCGAGCCCGCCGACGCGGACCTTTATCCCGCGCCGGGCCCTGAAGGGGTCGATGCCGTCGGGACGACGGAGAGGTCGGCGAAGGAAACCCTCGAAGGGGTCTCCGAAGGCCCGGCCGGACCACTGCTTCCCGATGACGCCGACGTGGCCGCGCCGGCCGGGAAGGCCCCCGGCGATACGCCGGCCGACGAAGGCGAAGATGACGTTCCAGACTCCACTGGGAGGAAGGAGAACGAGCCCGAAGAGGGCGATGTGAGCACCACGGAGGAGAGCGATGTCCCTACTGAAGGCGAATGAGGTACGCAACATGAACCCCGATGAGAGGGCGCGGAAGCTCAGGGAGCTCCGCGACGAGCTCATGCACGAGCGCGGCGTCGCCGCGATGGGCGGCGCTCCCGTGAACCCGGGGCGCTTCAGGACGTTGAGGACGGAGATAGCGAGGATACTCACAGTGATGGCGGAGGAAGGCGAGCACTGATGCCCGAGATCTGCTCCAGCTGTGGTCTTCCGGTCGAGCTGTGCGTGTGCGAGGAGATCGCGCGCGAGCAGCAGCACATCCGGATAACCTCGGAGAAGCGCCGGTACGGGAAGGTCGTCACCGTCGTCGAAGGGATCGACACAAGCGACATCGACGTCGACGAGCTCGCGAAGGAGTTGAAGACGAGATGTGCGTCGGGCGGGACGGTCAAGAACGGCACGATCGAGCTGCAGGGGGAACACAAGCGGAAGGTCCGCGAGGTCCTGAACGGCATGGGATTCCCTGCGGAGATCGAGTGACGTCCAGGTGGACGCTGAGCCGCGGCGAGCTGATAGGGCTCCCGGTCGAGGTGGTCGCCTCGACCGACCCCGGCCTCGTGCGCGTCGCGGGCCGGGTGGTGGACGAGACGAAGAACACGATCGTCGTCCGCCTCGGCGACGGACGCGAATCGGTCGTCCCGAAGAACGTGGCAAGATTCAGGTTCGGCCGCGGTGGCGAGGCCCAGGAGATCGACGGGCGCGTCATCGCCTTCAGACCGGAGGACCGGCCGAAGAGGATCCGCATCAAGAACCTGCGAGATGATAGCAATGCCAGCAACGAAGAAGAAGGTCGTGAGGAAGCAGAAGGCCCGGGACCTGGGCGTTGACGTTCCCGAGCCAGAGCGGGGATGCAAGGACCCCAACTGTCCGTTCCACGGCACCCTCTCGGTGCGCGGGCAGATGATCGAGGGCACCGTGAGGTCCACCGGCATGGACCGCTCGGTCGTCGTCGAGAGGGAGTACATGCACTATCTTCCCAAGTACGAGCGTTACGAGAAGCGCCGCTCCCGCTACTCCGCCCACGCTCCGGAGTGCCTCGGCATCAGCGCGGGCCGGCAGGTCACGATCATGGAATGCAGGCCGCTCAGCAAGACGGTCTCCTACGTGGTCGTCGCGGTGAGGTGATCGTCGTGCAGGGCGTCGCAGGAAGACAGCATCGCGGGCTTCCCGTCGGGGCGCGGCTCGTCTGCGCCGACAACACCGGCGCGAAGGAGGTCCAGATAATAACGGTCGTGAAGTACCACTCCGTGGCCAGGAGGTACCCGAGCGCCGGCGTCGGCGACATGGTCGTCGTATCCGTCAAGAAGGGCACGCCCGAGATGAGGCGTCAGGTCCTCTACGCGGTCGTCATCCGCCAGAGGAGGCCCTACAGGCGGCCAGACGGGACGATGATCTCCTTCGAGGACAACGCGGCGGTGATCACGAGCGACGAGGGAGAGGCCAAGGGCACCGACATCAAGGGCCCCGTAGCGAAGGAGGCCGCCGAGCGCTTCACGCGCATCGGAGCCCTCGCGTCCATCATAGTATAGGGGTGATCAGATGGTATCGAGCAAGCCTAGGAAACAGAGGAAGGACCTGTACAACGCGACGATCCGCGTGCGTCAATCCCGGATGGGAGCACATCTACACCCCGAGCTCAGGGCCAAGTACGGCATCCGCACCGTGGTCGTGCGCAAGGGCGACCTCGTCAAAGTGATGAGAGGGGGCTCCGCCGGCCACGTGGGCAAGGTCGTGAAGATCGACACCAACCATCACAGGATCACGGTCGAGAAGATGACACTGACGAAGGCCGACGGCAAGCAGGTCGCGAAGTGGGTCGATCCCTCCAACGTCATGGTCGTCAAGCTCGACCTCTCGGACAAGTGGCGCCGCAGGCGGCTGGGCAAGGTCGCGGACGCCGACTTCGAAGCGTCGTCAGAGGCTGCCGAGGGCGAGGCCGAGGGCGAAGATGGGGACGAGGCAGAAGAGGAGGAGGATGTCGAATGAGCGGACACATGAAGCGCCTGACCGCCCCGCGGATGTGGAGCGTCCCGAGGAAAACGGTCAAGTGGGCCGTCAGGGCCCGATCGGGGCCTCATCCGGCCGAAAGGAGCATCCCGCTCCTTGTCCTGATCAGGGACTACCTCGGATATGCCGACAGCGCCCGCGAGGCGAAATACATCATCGGCTCAAGGGAGGTGACGGTCGACGGCAAGGTCGTGACCGACCCCAAGTACCCCGTCGGCCTCATGGACGTCCTCGGCATCCCGAAGCTGGACGAGAACTTCCGGATAATGATCGACGCGCGGGGCAAGCTCCGGACCGTCCGCATAGACAAGGCCCGCGCCGACTGGAAGCTCGTCCGCATAGAGGGCAAGACGACCGTCCGGGGCGGTAGGACCCAGCTCAACCTCCACGACGGCCGGAACATCCTCCTCGAGGCCAACGAGTACAGCGCAGGGGACGTCCTGAAGATCGCGCTCCCCAACCAGAAGGTCCTCGACCACTTCCCGATGCAGCCTGGCGGCACGGCCATGGTCATCGGTGGAAAGCACGCGGGGAAGGTCGATAAGATAACCAGCATCGAGGTCATCAGGTCGCCGAAGCCGAACCTCGTCCATTTCGAGAGGTTCATGACGGTGCGCGACCACATATTCATGGTGGGCCGCACGTCACCCGAGGTCCTCGTTCCGGAGGTGAGCATTCTATGACCGGAGGCAAGAAGGCCACGCCCAAGAAGGGCGATGCGCCGGACGATGCGTCCCCGGTCTCCTCGTTCGATGAGATAATGAAGGAGCTCGACGAGGCATTCCCGGTCGAGGGACCTTCGGGCAAGGGTGCCGACGGAGGACCGAGCGCCGCCGACGCCGGTCACGCCGCCGAGGGCGATGCGGGGCCGACGCCGGACGAAACGCCCATCGTCGACGCCCACGCCGTCACTACGGCCCCGGAGGCGCCGCAGGCCATCGCTCCCGCCGCGAAGGAGAGGTCCGATCGCGCCATGAAGAAGGAAGTGCCGGGCCTTTCCGGGCCGTCATCGTTCACGATACGCGAGGACGAGAACCCGATGAGGAGCATTTCCATCGACAAGGTCGTCATCAACATAGGCGTCGGGGAGGCTGGCGAAAAGCTCGTGAAGGCGAAGACCATCCTCGAGCGCCTGACGGGACAGAAGCCAGTGGAGACCATCTCGCGGACCACCAACCGCGACCTGGGCATCCGCAAGGGGCAGCCCCTCGGCTGCAAGGTCACCCTGCGCGGGCAACGGGCCGAGGAGTTCGTCCAGAGGGCGCTGTGGATCAAGGACTTCAGGCTCCCGGCGTACTGCTTCGACCCCGAGGGGAACGTGTCCTTCGGCATCCCGGACTACACCGAGTTCAAGGACATGAAGTACGATCCCGAGATAGGCATCTTCGGCATGGACATCTGCACCGTGCTGGGGCGCCCGGGCTTCAGGATCAAGAGGCGTCGCGTCGCGAAGGCACACGTCCCTCACCGCCACAGGCTCACGGCGGAAGAGGGGAAGGAGTTCATGCGGCGCCGGTTCAACGTTGAAGTGCTGGAGGTGCGTTGATGGAGGAAGGACGCGCAAGGAAGCAGTTCGGCAGGAAGATCGGCTGCGAGCGATGCGGCCGCCGTCGCGGGATAGTGAGGCGGTACGGACTGCACGTTTGCAGACAGTGCTTCAGGGAGATCGCCCCCGAGCTCGGCTTCAAGAAGTACTCCTGAGGTGATATGATGCAGCACGATCCACTCGCGGATGCAATGAGCGCCCTGAAGAATGCGGAACGAAAGGGCAAGGCGCAATGCCAGATCAGCCCAGCGTCGAAGCTGACCCTCAACGTCCTCAAGGTCATGAGGGAGAACGGATACCTGGGCGACATAGAGCTCATCCGGTCCCCGAGCGGCGAGGAGATCGCCGTCCGGCTCAAGGGTATGATAAACACGTGCGGCGTGATCCGGCCGAGGTACGCCGTTAAACGCCGGGACCTGGAACGGTTCGAGGCGAGGTACCTCCCCGCCCAGGACTTCGGCCTGGTGATACTCACGACCACGAAGGGCGTGATGTCCCACAGGGAGGCGAAGGAACGCGGCATAGGGGGAAAGCTCCTGGCCTACGTGTACTGAGGTGATCGAACATGCCGAAGATAAGCGACATCAGGTTCGAGGTCCCGCTCCCTGACGGAGTGACAGCCAGCATCGACGGCGATCTCCTCACGGTCCGTGGGCCGCTCGGAACGGTCTCCCGGGACATGAGGCATCCGCGGATAAGCAAATCCGTGGAGGACGGCGCCGTGGTCCTGGCCATCGGTCTCCCCCGGAAGAAGGAGCGCGCGCTCATCGGCACGTGGGAGGCGCACGTCGCGAACATGGTGCACGGGGTCAGGGAGGGCTTCAGGTACCGACTTCGCATCCGCTACTCCCACTTTCCCATGAAGGTCCTCGTGAAGGGCGATACGATCGTCATCGAGAACTTCATGGGCGAGCGGCACCCCAGGACAGCCGCGATAGTCGAGGGCACCAAGGTGGAGGTCAAGGGCGAGGAGGTCCTCGTGAGCGGCATCGACGTGGAGCGCACGGGCCAGACCGCGGCGAACCTCGAACTCGCGACCGTGATCAGGAACTACGATCCAAAGGTCTTCCAGGACGGGATATACATAGTGGAGAAGGGGTGATCGCGTGGCGAAGAAAATCGTTCCCCAGCTTGACCCAGAGACGAAGGCGGCCATGGCGCTGCGCGACGAGCAGGACTCGAAGCGACCGGCCTTCCGGCGACAGGAATGGCACAGGTACGTTCGGCTCGGGACCAAGTGGCGCAAGCCCCAGGGCATGCACTCCAAGTTGAGGAGGAAGTACCGCTGGCGCGAGAAGAGGCCGATCGTGGGCTATCGTTCGGTGAAGATGGCCCGGGGACTCCATCCGTCCGGGTTCGAGGACATCCTCGTCCACAGACCCGCGGACCTCGAGGGGCTCGATCCGAAGGTCCAGGCCGCGAGGATAGGGCACTCCGTCGGAGTGCGGAAGCGCATCGCCATCATCGACAAGGCCGACAAGCTCGGCATACGGGTCCTGAACAGGGGTGAGGAGTGATGGACCTGAGCCTCCAGAGGAGGATGGCCGCGGACATCCTGAAGTGCGGATTCAATAGGGTCTGGATGGATCCGGACCGCATCGACGACATCGCCGAGGCCGTGACCCGGAGCGATGTCAAGATCCTCATCAAGATGGGCGCCATCGGCAAGCTCCAGGTCAAGGGGATCTCGACCGGCAGGGCCAAGCACAACAGGGCGCAGAGGCAGAAGGGCCGGCAGCGCGGGCCCGGCAGCAGACGCGGTCGGAAGTACGCCCGTGCGCCGAAGAAGAGGGCATGGATCAAGACCATCAGGCCGATACGCAGGGAGCTGAAGAAGCTCAGGGCGGACGGCGTCATCGACGCCAAGACCTACAGGCTCTACTACCGGTTCGCCAAGGGCGGGCTTTACCGGAACCGGAAGCACATGATCGCCCAGATGACATCCCAGGGCGTCCTGAAGAAGGGAGGCGAGTGAGATGGCACACGGACCGAGATACCACGTGCCGTACAAACGGCGCGCTCAGGGCCGCACCGATTACAACCGGAGGCTGGCACTGCTGACATCGCGAAAGCCCCGCGCCGTGGTGAGACACACCGGGCGCCACATGATCGTGCAGTTCATCGAGTACCGTCCCGACGGCGACCATGTCATCGTCGGAGTGACGTCGAACGTGCTCAAGGGCTACGGCTGGGATGCCGGGCTCTCGAACACGCCGGCGGCGTACATGACGGGATACATCGGCGCCAGGAAGGCCCTCGTGAAGGGTGTCGATGAGGCTGTCCTCGATATCGGTCTCTACACACCGACCCCCGGCTCAAGGGTGTTCGCCGCTTTGCGCGGGATGATCGACGCCGGGCTGCTGGTCCCGCATTCCGAGGACCCCCTCCCGTCGGTCGAGCGCATCGAGGGCGACGAGATGCGCGAGATGTTCAAGAGCGCGATGGACAGGATCACCGAGGACCTTGGTGGACCAGAGGAGGCGAACGACGATGACTGAGGACGATCGCAGGAAGGCCGGCACCAAGCCCCCAGAGGCGGATGAGGTCGCGGACGAAGTGCTGGACGCGCCCGACGGGACCCCCACCACGGCAACCGTGAACGTCGAGCCCGGCGCCAAGGGCGCGCCATCGCGCCGAGCGGAAGGCGGCGCTGGAGCGCCGAGGGACGCGAGGGGGCGCGACGGTCCGGCGAGGCGGGGTCAGGGTCGCGGGCCCCCGGGCCGCTCGGGTCCGGGAGGCGGAGGTCGCGGACGCTCCCAAGGCCGGCAGCAGAGGGCGCGGACGACCGTCGAGGTCGACGTCAACGCATGGGTCCCCAAGACACGCCTCGGCCAGCTGGTGAAGGAGGGCCGTCTCACGAGCATCTCGCAGGTGCTCCAGTCGGGACTTCCGCTGAGGGAGCCGATCATCGTCGACATCTTCCTCCCCGAGATCGAGGACGATGTCCTCGACATCAACATGGTCCAGCGGATGACCGACTCCGGCCGGAGGGTCAAGTTCTCCATCACCACGGTGGTCGGGAACCGGAACGGCTTCATCGGCATGGGCCGGGCCAAGGGGAAGGAGGTCGGGCCGACCATCAGGAAGGCCATCGACAACGCGAAGCTGAACCTCATAGAGGTCCGGAGGGGCTGCGGTTCATGGGACTGTGGCTGCGGCTCCGGCCACAGCATGCCGTTCGCCGTGACCGGGAAGGCTGGGTCCGTCGAGGTGACGCTCAAACCGGCGCCGAGGGGCGCAGGGCTGTCGGCGGGAGACGTCGCGCAGCGCATACTCGCGCTCGCCGGGTTCCAGGATGTCCGTTCCTTCGCGAGGGGCCAGACGCGGACGACCGTGAACTTCGCGGAGGCGACGTTCGAAGCGCTCGTGACGCTCACCGAGACCAGGGTCCGCCCGGACCTCGAGAAGGAGCTGAACATCAGGTCTGGGCCCATCGAGGCGCCGATGGGAGGCGATTGAGATGCTCGCGGTAATAAGGGTCAAGGGCTCGTTGAACGTCAAGCAGGACATCGCATTCACGCTGCGCATCCTGCGTCTCAACCAGGTCAACCATTGCATCCTGCTCGATGAGAACCCCACGACCAAGGGGATGCTCCAGAAGGTGAAGGACTGCGTGACATGGGGAGAGATCGACCGCGATGCGCTCGTCGAGCTCCTCGAAAAGAGAGGCCGCCTGCCCGGCGGCAGGTCCATCGACAAGAAGGCGCTGAAGGAGATGGGCGCGAAGGATTTCGATTCTCTCGCCGGGTTGATGCTCGGCGGCAAGGCGAGGACGGGCGAGATCCTCAAGCCAGTGTTCCGCCTCCACCCGCCGGTCCAGGGATACGAGGGAACCAAAAAGACTTATGTAATAGGTGGGGCTTTGGGCTACCGCGGTCAGGCGATCAACGACCTCATTAGGAGGATGCTGTAGATGGGCAGGGCTGAGCATTACCGGGGGTCGAGGACGCACGGCCACGGGAAGAAGGCCCGCCGCGGCGCCGGCAAGCGCGGTGGCAGGGGCCAGGCCGGAGCGTACAAGCACCGCAAGATGTGGATGCGCAAGGTCTACGGGCATGACTACTCGGGCAAGTACGGCTTCAAGAGGCATCCCTCGCTGAGGACCGACAAGAGGATAATAAACGTCGGCGAGGTGGCCCGTCGATGGGGGAGGCCCGGGGAGACGATCTCCGTGGACCTCACCGAGATGGGATACGACAAGCTCCTCGGCACCGGCAAGGTGCCCGTGTCCCTCGCAATAACCGTCCCCGAGGCCTCTCCGAAGGCGATGGAGAAGGTCGAGGCGGCAGGCGGCGAGGTGCTGACGACGGGCGCCGCGCAGGGTGCCGGCGAGAAGGCGGACGGGTCTCCGTCCAAGGAATGAACTGCAATATGCGGGGTCGAAAAAGATGGCCGAAGAGCGCCAGAGCATCCTGTACCGGCTGAAGCCCATCACCGACCGCCTCCCCGCGGTCAGCAAGCCCGAGGGCCACGTGCCGTTCAAGCACAAGATGATGTGGACCGTGACGATCCTCGTCATGTACTTCGTCATGACGAACGTCATGATATACGGCATCGCGACTGAGAGGACGGACGTTTTCGAGCAGTTCCGCGCCATCATGGCCGGAGCCTCCTTCTCCCTGATGCACCTCGGCATCGGGCCGATCGTCACCGGGTCCATCATAATGCAGCTCTTCGTCGGCGCGAAGATCATCAACCTCGACCTCACGAACGCCGACGACAAGGCAGTCTACCAGGGCACGCAGAAGCTGATGGTAATCCTCATGATATTCGTCGAGGCCATCCCGCAGGTCTACGGTTACCTCCAGCCGAACTCCACGCTCATCGAATCCTACGGGAGCGATTGGGCGAAGGCGATAATCATCGCGCAGCTGTTCGTCGGCTCCTATCTCGTGTTCCTGATGGACGAGGTCGTGTCCAAATGGGGCATCGGGAGCGGCGTCTCGCTCTTCATCGCGGCGGGCGTTTCCCAGGCTATAATCACCGGCACGATCAACTGGATGCCGGTCGACCGGGACTCCCCCCTCACCGTGGGGGGCCAGAACCGCCAGGCGAACCTCCCCTCGGGCACCATCCCGAAGACCATCTACATACTGCAGCACAT
>JAKEGO010000075.1 GCA_022615805.1 Thermoplasmata archaeon | reverse complement strand
TGGGGTCCTCGTGCCCGATCGCGAGCGTGGGCGGGACCGGGTCGGCGACCTCCAGGGCCGGGAGCGCCGTGAGGTTCCAGTTGCCCGAGTGGTCCGAGGCGTTCACCGTTACAACGATCGATGACACGTCGAGGGGGATTGCCACGATGGCAGTGAGGTTCGGGAGCTCCCCGGTCGGCTCGACGTTGAAGGGCGCACCGTCGTCCATCGCGACCGTGACGACGACGCCGCTGACCGCGACCGCGTCCTCTACCGTCACGTTGATGACCATGTCCTGACCGTTAACGGGACCCTCGACGATCTCGACGGCGACCTCCGGCGGAATCGTGTCCTTCGGGTACAGGGTGTGCGTCGCCATGGTCGCGGAGTTGCCCCATGCGTCCTCCGGGATGAAGGTGAAGTTGACGACGCCCGTGTGATTCCCCACGTCGACGGCCGCGATGAAGGCTCCGCCGTCCGGCGTCAGGTCCGCGTCGACGGTCGTGCCGGCGTACTCGACGCGCGCGACGCCGCCCACGACGCCAACGTTGTCCTCGAACCTCGCGCGGAGCGTCAGCTGGATGCCGGGCTCGTACGTCGAGCCGGTGAGGACCTCCTCCTTTGCGGGGGGAAGGGTGTCCTCGACCGGCAGGTCGCCCAGCGGTACAACGGCGAAGTTGCCGGCCATGTCGATCGCGTAGGCCGTGGCGTTGAGCGCGGAGGCGTTCACCTGCACGGCGAGCGTCACCGTGTCGTTGGCGGAGACGTTGCCCGCTGGGCCGGATGGCAGGTGGGCGTAGACCAGCCGGACGTCCGCGAGCCCGATGTTGTCCGCCGCGACGACCTCGACGGTCCCGTTCTCCCCCGTCCGGAGGGTGAACGCGCCGAGGGACACCGTCGGAGGATCGTCGTCCATCACCGGGACGTCCCTCTGGGGAGTGGAGTTCTGGTTGCCCGAGAAGTCGTTGAGCACGTGGTAAATGCTGAGGAGCGTCGCGGAGGGGCTGAGGGTAACGTTGGCGCGCCACATCCCTCCGTCGAGGAACAGCTGCGTCTGCGCCCATCCCGAGCCGTCGTCGTGCCATGCGACCACCGTGCGCACCCCAACATCGTCCGAGACCTCGACCGCGATGGGATAGACGTCGCCGGTGGTGCCCTCGCCGGGGGAACCGTCGGCCACGAACTCGGGGAGGGCCACGTCGAGCAGGAAGTCCAGGGTCCTGTTCAGCGCCGCGGCCGCGACGTCCTGGTCGACGACGTTGTGGAGGCCGAACCCCCAGTAGACGACCCTGTGCCCGCCCGCGAAGAGGACCGCCGATGCGTTGCCGTCGGGGTACTCGAAGGCCGCCCGGGCCGTGCCGTACGGGGAGATGGCGCTGGGACCGTCGTCGCCTATCTCGGTGCCGAACCCCTCGTAGAGGTCCACCCCGTCGACGCGATCGTTGTCCGTGCTGTGCGAATCGACGGTCGCGTGGAGGTAGGTCGACATCCACCCGGTCCACTCGTCGCTCACGGCGCCCCGGGCGATGTCATGGCCATAGATGAAGAGGCGCCCGCCGCCGTCGAGATAGGCCGCAATCTCGTCCCTCTCGGTCGAGTTGAGGGTCTCGACGTACTCGTCGCCGACGACCCACACGACCGCGTCGAACTCGGCCATCATGCCGGCGTCGACCGGGCCGTCCGACTGGTCGTGGACGTGGCACGCGCCGATGATGTCGACGGCCGGCGCCTCTGCGTCGTCGCCGCCGTCGTCATCGACGATGAGGACGAAGCGCCCCGACGGCCTGACGACGACGTCGAGCGTGGCGGTGTTGTTGTCGTACCGCCCCTCCGGGATGCGGTCCGGACCCGCGGGATTGACCGCGACCGTGAGCTCGACCACGCCGAAGTCATCGGGAGCCCATTCGAAGGTCAGATCGCCCGAGCCGATCGAGCGGGCCACTGGGACCCCATCTGCCATCAGCGAGACGGCCGGTTCAGCCGTCTCCCATCGAAGGTCGTAGGTCATGTTGCCGGCGGAGGCGAATATCTGGAACCTGCCGTCGGTCGCCAGCCGGTCAACGGCATTTGCGCACATAAGAACCATGGACCCGTGGTACCTGTAGATGCCGGAGTCGGTCGCGATCCATCCACCCTCCATCGGCCCCCACCCGTTCGCGACGGAATCGACATCGCGGACCGGTCCCAGCTCCGCAACCTCGGACAGGGATCCGTCGTACTCGTAGATGCTCCCGTTGACGTCCGCAACGTACCATCCGCCGTGCCACCACATGCCTGCCGGCTCCAGGCCCGAGGGCTTGATGGCGGTCATGTCCGGTATGGAGAGGAGCAGCTCGCTTCCCCCCGCAAGGGCGCTATCTGGACCGCAGGCCACGCGCGACAGGTCCGACGTCGTCGTCCGCACGGTGGCGCTCCTGTCGACCACCCTTACGTCGTCGATGAACCATCCGGCGTTCTCGATGAACTCGTCGCTGGCGAAGCGGAACCGGATCGTGATGATGTCCTCCGCATGATCGTCGAGGCGCACCGTCTCCTTCTTCCACCCCGGGAACGAGTGGAAGCCCGACCTGCCGAGCGCTTCCACGTTCCCGTCGTACCCGCCCTCGGGCACGAGGACCTCCCACTGCGCCTGGCCGAGCACCTCGACGACCCCGCCGTCGAAGCCGTCCTCGAAATCGCGGTAGTGCCAGAACGTGAGCGCGGGGCTCCGGTACCCCGTCAGGTCGATGTTCCTCCTGAGCCACGCGTCGGCGTTGGCCGGATGGTCCGCGTCCAGGTCCGTACCCCAGACCGATGCGGGGCTGTGGTTCCCGGGAAAGGCCTGAGACCGGTCCGGCGCCCCGCGCTCCCAAACGTTCCCCGTGCCTCCGGTCGTCCATCCCGCCGTGGAATCGCAGGGGTCGAACAGCACTTCGACCGAGGGGCCGGGGTAGTGGACGATGCTGCCGTCCCCCACAGCGATCGCCGTCCCGTTCGGGTGGAAAGCGACGGCCCGCAGGTCGCCGTCGTAGACCTTCCGCACGTGCGACGAGGCGGACCACCGGAACAGGCCGTCCTCCCCGGCGATGAGCGCGTAGCCCCCATCCGGGTGGAAGGCGACGGCCCGCAGATCGCCCGAGAGGCCGCGGAGGTAGCGGGTCCCCAATGCCGTCACCTGTGCCGCGTCCCCGTCCGCGCCGACCGCAAGGACGATGGTATCGTTCCGCGAATAGGCCAGGTCCTCGACCTGGAAGGTCAGCCCGGCGCCCGGGCCGAGGGTCAGCATGCCGGTCAGATTCGAGTGCACCCCCACGTTCTGCACGGGGATCGTGACGTTCACGGGGACACCGACCTCCGGCTCGGCGTCGAGCGTGGGCTCGGCCACCGTGAAATCGGCGCCGACCCGGCCGTGGACCGCGAGCGCGAAGTCCTGGCCGCTGGCGTCCCGGGCGCTCACCAGGACGCGGTAGTTACCGACCGCCGGCGGTCCGACGTAGACGCACTCCACATTGTTCCGGTCGTCGTAGCCGTTCCCATCGGTGTCCCATGCCGGGTCTGAGTTGCCATCGCCCGGGACGGAGACGCCTTCGCTGAAGACGTTGCCCTTGTAGACAGTACCGTTCGGGGCGATGACGGTGAGGTCGAGGTCGTTCACGAGCTGGACGCTTGAGAGGGGGCTACCCGCGACGTCGGTCCACGCTAGGGTGACCCGGAGGTCCCCCGCGTCGGAGACGCAGGGTACGATGTACTCGATGTATTGCCCGGTCGATAGAGCGGTGCCCCTGTCCACCGCCCTCAGGAGCTGTCCATCGATGTCGAGCGCCCGCGTGAGGTTGAGCCTCCCCCAGCCCTCGTGGATGTTCGGTATCGGCGCGTGGGCGCCGCTGTAGGGGTACTGGCCTGCCATGTCGTCCGCCGTGATGATCAGGACGGCCTTGACGAGGGCGGCGTTGGTGTCGTACCCCATGAGGGCGAGGTGCTCGCGCACCATGGCGACCGCCGCCGACACGATCGGCGTGGCCATGCTCGTCCCGCCCGAATAGAGGTAATCATCGTCGTAGATGCCCCAGAGCGTCGACGCGCCGACCTGCGA